>JALWUB010000243.1 GCA_026993275.1 Robiginitomaculum sp.
TCAGCGCCGCCATCGAGGAGGATCTGGGGGCGCTCTACTGGGCCGACCTGGACGACATGCTGGCCAATGTGGACGTGCTCAGCGTCAACTGCCCCAAGACGCCGCAAACCCGGCACTTGCTGAACCGTCAGCGCCTGGAGCGGCTGCCGGATCATGCCTGCCTGGTCAACACCTCGCGCGGCGATGTAATCGACGAAAGCGCGCTTGCCGATCTGCTGCAGGAGGGGGCGCTGGGCGGCGCCGGGCTCGACGTGTTCGAGCACGAACCAAGGGTGGAGCCGCGCCTGCTGGCGCTGGACACGGTCTTCGCCCTGCCGCACATGGGCTCGGCGACCCAGGAAGCGCGCATCGCCATGGGCGAAAAGATGATCATCAACATCAAGGCCTTCGAGGATGGCCACAAGCCGCCGGACCGGGTGATTGCGGCGCTGGGGTGATCTCCGCCTGTTCACGGGTTTGTGACCGCAAGGGCAGGCAAAGCGCGATAGGATGGTCCCACGATTTTGGAGGACATGACCGATGCCATACCGGATCAGGATCTTGCTGCTGGCTGTGTTTGCAGCCGTTTCGTTTTCGGCTTCGGCCCAGGCCCAGGATGACCGCTTTGCCAAGGTGCAGATCAAGACCACCGATCTGGGCCACGGCATCTACATGCTGGCCGGCGCAGGCGGCAATATGGGCCTGAGCACCGGCGCGGATGGCGCATTTCTGATCGACGATGAATTCGCGCCCCTGTCGGCGCGCATCAAGGCCGCCATCGCCAGGGCCAGTGACAGCCCGGTGCACTATCTCGTCAACACCCACTGGCACGGCGACCATACCGGCGGCAATGCCAATTTCGGCGAAGCCGGTGCCGTCATCGTCGCCCAGGACAATGTGCGCAGGCGTCTCTCCACCGACCAGTTCATGAAGGCGTTTGGGCGCACCACCAAGGCCGCGCCCAAAATCGCCTGGCCGGTGATCACCTTCAATGACGAGATCAGCTTTTACCAGAACGGCCAGAGCATTCATGTCTTTCATGTCAGGAATGCCCATACCGATGGCGATTCGATGATCTATTTCGAGCCCGCCAATGTGCTGCACACCGGCGACGTGCTGTTCAACAAGATGTATCCCTTCATCGACACCGGCTCCGGCGGCTCCATTGACGGCATGATCGCGGCCCAGGAGCGCGCTTTGGCGCTGGTCACCGATGACACCAGGATCATCCCCGGCCACGGGCCGCTGGCGACAAAGGCCGACCTGGCGGACAATCTCGCTATGCTCAAGGCGGTGCGCCGAGCCGTGCTGAAAACCATTGCCGAGGGCAAGAGCGTGGACGAGGCGGTGGCCGCCGACCCGCTGAAGGCCCTGAACGCCAGATGGGGCGGCGGCTTCATCAAGCCCGAACAGATGGTGCGCATCGTCTATGGCGATCTGGTGCGCAAATCCGGCGACTGACCGCCGCATACCGGGCAGGCGGGATCGCGCGGCAGGTCCAGCGTGCGGCAGGTGCCGGCCAGGCCGTCATAGACCATGAGGCGGCCATAGAGCGGCGAGCCGGCCCCGGTGATGATCTTGATGGCCTCCAGCGCCATCAGCGCGCCGACAACCCCGGTCAGGGCCCCCACCACCCCCAGGCTTTCGCAAGTCTCGCCCTCTTGCGCCGTCTCCGGCACCAGGCAGCGATAACAGGCAGTCTTGCCCCCATGCGAATCAAAGGCGGCCAGTTGCCCGTCAAAGCCGATGGCGGCGCCCGAGACCAGCGGCACCCCGGCGGCATGGCAGGCGGCATTGAGGGCAAGGCGGCTGGCAAAATTGTCGGTGGCATCCAGCACCAGATCCTGGTCCTGCACCAGCGCGGTGCAGCGGTCATCGAAACGCCGGACAAGAGGCTCAAGGCGCACATGCGGGTTGCGCCGCCCGAGCGCCCGTGCCGCCGCCTCCGCCTTGGCCTGGCCCACATCCGCCGTGCCAAACAGCACCTGGCGCTGCAGGTTCGACAGCGCCACCGTGTCGTCATCCATCAGGGTGAGCGTGCCTATGCCGGCCGCGGCCAGATACAGCGCCGCCGGCGCGCCCAGGCCGCCGGCGCCAACGATCAGCACCCTGGCAGCCTTGAGCGCGTTCTGGCCTGGCCCGCCAATCTCTTTCAGCACCAGATGGCGGGCATAGCGCGTGATCTCGTCTTGGGTTAGACTCATGGGAGCAATCCGGGAAAAGCCATGACCTCAGCCTCACAAAAACCGCTTTGGCAGAAACTGCAAGTGCGCAATGGCATGCGCCTGCGGCTGATGAACCCGCCAGACGGCATCATGGAGGCCTTTCGCGGCCTGCCGCAGGACATTGCCCTGACCAGCGAGGGCATTGGCGGCGTTGACGCCGTGCTGGCCTTTGTCGCCTCCAAGGCCGACCTGGCCGTGCTCGCCGAGCCATGCGTGCGCATGTTGCCCGAAGACGGACTGCTGTGGTTCGCCTGGCCCAAAAAAAGCGCCCATCTGCGCACCGACATTTCCCGCGATGCAGGCTGGGAGCCCTTGCGCACAATGGGGCTGCGCCCGGTGCGCGCCATCAGTATCAATGAGCGCTGGAGTGCCCTGCGCTTTCGCCCGTCGCACCTGGTCAAAACGCGTTAGCCTAACCCTGTCCCCCGCCGCTGTCCGGTGTGCGGCGGCCGTCAAGGCTTTGGTAAAAGATGGCCCTTTGCCGCGCGGCCTCCAGACCCTTTTGCCGCCACACGGCGAGCACGCTGGCGGCACGCCTTTGCAGCAGTCTGTCATAGGCGGCGCTGGCGCGGCCATGATCGCGTGCCTGGATGAGCAGATCCCTGGCCTGGCTTTGCCATTGCGGCTTGCCCACCGCCAGCAGGGCCAGGCCGCACAGGCTGAGCAATGCCGCATCGTCTGGCGCCGCTGCCGCGGCATAGGCGCAGTCCCTGGCCCCGTCTTCGGCGCTGGCGCCGGTCATGCGGGCGCCAAACGCACCGCCGCGGCGGACGATTTCCAGATGCCAGATGCCCAGCATGGCATAGGCCCAGGGCGAGCGCGGCGCAATTGCAATGGCGGCGCTGATCTGGCGCAGCGCCTTGGGCGCGAGGCCCCTGGCGAAGCTTTTCCATTTGCCGATGCGGCGCCCCAGATAGCCATAGGCCGACGCCTGCAGCAAATGCGCCTCGGCATTGCCCGGGTCCAGCTGTTCTGCCCGCTGTGCCGCCTTGAGCGCGGCTTCGATCTCTGCCCTTGGTGCTGCGCTCAGGCCCAGATCAACGCGCACCAGATGGGCGCGCGCCGCCAGCACCAGGGAACGGGCCGTGCCCTCGGCCTGGCCCAGGGCAATGGCCTGGCGGTAGTCGCCGCGCTGATAGGCCTCCAGCGCACCGGCGTGCGCGCGCCCGGCAAGGACGAACAGGACCAGGCCCAGCATGGCGATGCGCGCGTTCATGGGCCAGATGGTAGCAAAGCACAGAAGCGGCGCACAGGGCAAAAGCCACAGGGGCCGCACCGGCAAGACGGCCAAGGTCTGGTTTCCATCCGCCCAAAGCCCCTATACTGCCCCCATGCGGCCACAGATTCTCTTTGCGCTTTTTGCCCCGGCCCGGAGCCTGCCGGGGGTTGGCCCGCGGGTGGAGGAAAACCTGCAAAAGCTGGGGGCCAGGCGGGTGTTCGACCTGCTCGCCATGATGCCTGTCTCCCTGGTGGACCGGCGTTCCCGCCCCGGCGCAGCCCATGCCTTGGATGGCCAGATTGCCAGTTTCGAGGTCGAGGTGGAGGCGCATGTGCCGCCGGAGCGCCGCGGCCGCCCCTACAAGGTGCGCACCTTTGACGACACCGGTTATCTGACCCTGGCCTGGTTCCATGGCCGTCCCGATTATCTCAAGCAGCAATTGCCGGTGGGCGCGCGCCGTGTTGTCAGCGGCCGCGTCGAGCGCTTTGGCGGCGAGATCCAGATGCTGCACCCCGATTACATCGTGCCGCCGGAGCATGCGGAGACCATTCCCGCCATCGAGCCGGTCTATCCCATGACCCAGGGGCTGGCGGCGAAAACCCTGCGCAAGGCCATTGCCGGCGCGCTGGAGCGGGCGCCGGACCTGGAAGAATGGATCGATGCCGCTCTTCTGGCCAGAAACAACTGGCCCGGCTGGCGCGCAGCGCTTTTCGCCCTGCACCAGCCGCAGGACCTGCATGTGCTTGATGATGACAGCGCGGCGCGCCGCCGCCTTGCCTATGATGAATTGCTGTCGCGGCAATTGGCGCTGGCGCTGGTGCGGGCGCACCGGCGCGCCCAGGGCGGCCTGGCCATGACCGGCGATGGCACCAAGGTGCAGGCGGTGATCGCAGCGGCGCCGTTCACTCCTACCGGTGCGCAAACCCGGGTGTTTGCCGAGATCGAGGCCGACATGGCGGCGCCGCAGCGCATGACGCGGCTGTTGCAGGGCGATGTTGGCGCGGGCAAGACCTTCGTGGCGGCGCTGGCGGCGGCGCGCGCCGCCGAGGCCGGACGCCAGTGCGCGCTGATGGCACCCACGGAGATTCTGGCGCGCCAGCATGCAGAGGCGCTGAAACCGCTGCTGGAGGCTGCGGGGATTCGCCTCGACATTCTCACCGGGCGCGACAAGGGGCGCAGCCGCGAGGCCATACTGGCGCGCCTGGCCAGCGGCGAAACCGGCGTCATTTGCGGCACTCATGCCTTGTTTCAGGAAGGCGTGGACTTTGCCGCGCTGGGGCTGGTCATCATTGATGAACAACACCGCTTTGGCGTCTCCGACCGGCTGAAACTGACGGCCAAGGGGGCGCGCCCGGACCTGCTGGTGATGACGGCAACGCCAATTCCGCGCTCGCTCGCGCTGGCAGTTTATGGCGACATGGACCTGTCCCGGCTCGATGAAAAGCCGCCGGGGCGGCAAAGGGTGGATACACGGGTGATCCCGCTGGCGCGGCTGAACGAGGTCGAGGAGGCGCTCGGGCGGTTGCTGGCGGCGGGGGGGCGCGGCTATTGGGTGTGTCCACTGGTCGAGGAGAGCGACAAGATTGACCTGGCTGCCGCCGAAGCCCGCCATGAAAGCCTCAAGGCACGCTTTGGCGATCGTGTCGGCCTGGTGCACGGACGCATGGCGGCGCGCGAAAAAGAGCGCATCGCCAGGGCATTCAAGGCCGGCGAGATCACACTGCTGGTGGCGACAACGGTGGTCGAGGTGGGCATGGACGTGCCGCAGGCCAATGTCATGGTGGTGGAGCAGGCCGAGCGCTTTGGCCTGGCGCAATTGCACCAGTTGCGCGGCCGTGTCGGGCGCTCTGACAAGGCCTCATCGTGCCTGCTCCTGTATCAGGCGCCGCTGGGGGAAATGGCGCGCAAGCGCCTGCAGATCCTGCGCGAAACCGATGACGGCTTCCTGATTGCTGAAACCGACTGGAAACTGCGCGGCAGCGGCGATGTGCTGGGGGTGCGCCAGAGCGGCATGCCGCGCAACCGCTTCGCCCGGCTGGAGCGCGATGGCGACTTGCTGGAAATGGCCAATGCCCAGGCGCGGCTGATTGCGCAAAACGACCCGGATCTGGTGGGCAAGACCGGCCCGGCGCTGCGCCAGTTGCTGTATCTGTTCGAGCAGGATCAGGCGATGCGCTTGCTGTCGTCGGGCTGAGCCGCGCCCTTGCCCGGATAGACCAGCCCGGCCGAGAGAATGAGCTTGGCGCCAGCCTCGACGCTCATGTCGAGATAGATCAGGTTTTCGTGCTTTTCATAGATCAGAAAGCCCGAGGTCGGGTTTGGCGCCGTGGGCACGAACACGCCAATGACGTTTTCACCCAGCCTGGCGGCAATCTCGCCCTGGGCCGGGGTCGAGACAAAGCCCACGGCGTAAAGGCCGGGGCGCGGATATTCGACCAGCACGACCTTGTCGAACGAGCGCTCCTGTTGCGACAGGATGGTCTGCACGATTTGCTTGACGGTGCCGTAAATGGTGTTGACGAACGGCACCCGCTCGACCAGCCGCTCGGCAGCGCCAATGAGGGAGCGGCCGAAAATGTTGGCGGTCAGCGCCCCCAGCAGCGTCAGCGCCGCCACG
>JALWUB010000244.1 GCA_026993275.1 Robiginitomaculum sp.
CGAGCGGGCAGTCAAAGGGCGGCCCGCCAGGCTGGCCGGTTTGCATGAACAGCATGAAGGCCTTGCCGCCGGGTTTCAGCCAGCGCTGCAATTGCGCCGCATAGTCCGGCCAGACGGCAGGCGTGAGTGCGCACAGGCAGGTCTGGTCATAGACCGCATCGGCGGGCGCCTCCGGCTGCCATTGCAGCACATCGGCCTGGGCGATGGCGGCATCCAGCCCGGCTTCGCGAAACGCCTGTTGCTGATAGGCAATCGGACTTGGTGCAAAATCCAGCGCGGTGACGGCGAGCCCCATGCAGGCCAGGGCCAATGGCTCTGGTGAGCGTCCGCACCCGGGCACGATGACGCTGTCAAGGCCGGCAAAGGCCATGGTGTCGCGCCAGTGTTCGAAGGCCGGGTTGAGGGCGCCGCGTTCCCAGCGGGTCGAGTTTTCCTCATAGCGCTGCTCCCAGGCGGGAGCTGGCTCGAACGGGGCGGGCTTGCTGTCGTCGCTCATGCCCCTGACATGATGCGTTGCGCCGCTGCCGTCAAGCCGCTACACACATCGCCGCAATGCACGCGCCCGCATGCGGATGTGGCGGAACTGGTAGACGCGCTGGATTTAGGTTCCAGTGTCTTGCGACGTGGAGGTTCGAGTCCTCTCATCCGCACCAGGCGCCCGGCCCGGCAGGCCTGGCATGTTTGTGCATTTGTGGCGTGCGGGGACATTGCACGCGCCCGGCACTCATGACATAAGGCGCGCTCATGATCGCCAATGCCGTGCGGGCGCCCGCACGGCCGCAGAAACCGGACAAAACCATGCAGGTTACGCAAACCAAGGCCGAAGGCCTCAGCCACACTTATGACATCACCGTGCCCGCTGCAGAGCTGGACTCCAGGCTTGATGCCAGGATTGCCGAAATCCAGCCCGATGTGACCCTGAAGGGCTTTCGCCCGGGCAAGGTTCCGGCGGCGCACATCAAGCGCATGTTTGGCAAGTCCCTGATGGGCGAGGTTGTCGAGGCGGCCATGCAAGAGGCCAGCGAAAAGGCGCTGCAGGACAACAACATCAAGCCCGCCGGCCAGCCGCACATTCACATGGAAGCGGAGGCCGAAGAGGTTGTGGCCGGCAAGGCGGATCTGCGCTTTCACATGCATGTGGACGTGATGCCGGAATTCACCCCGGTTGACCCGGCCAGCCTGACCATAGAGCGCCCGGTTGCCGAGGTCAGCAGCGAAGACATCGACAAGGCCCTGGCCAACCTTGCCGAAAGCCAGAAGACCTTTGCGGACAAGACCGGCAAGGCCAAGACGGGCGATGCGGTCATCGTTGATTTTGTTGGCAAGATCGATGGCGAGCCCTTTGACGGCGGCAGCGCCGAAGACGCGCAGATCGTGCTTGGCTCCGGCGATTTCATCCCCGGGTTTGAAGACCAGCTCGAAGGCGCCGCCAAGGATGAGGAAAAGGTGCTGAAGGTCACCTTCCCCGAAGACTATCCGGCCAAGTCTCTGGCTGGCAAGGACGCGGTTTTCGAAGTCACGGTCAAGGCGGTGCAAAAACCGGTCGAGACGCCCATTGATGACGACCTGGCCAGGCAATTGGGGCTGGAAAGCCTTGAGGCCCTGCGCGACGCCATCGCCAAGAACCTGGCGGCGGAACACAAGACGCAATCACGCAGCCGCGCCAAGCGCCGCCTGCTCGATGTGCTTGATGAAAAGCATGATTTTGACCTGCCGCCGGGCATGGTCGATGCCGAATTCAACGCCATCTGGCAACAGGTGGAAGCGGACATCAAGGCCGGCGATGTGGACGAGGAAGACAAGGACAAGTCCGAAGACGAACTGAAGGCCGAATACCGCGCCATCGCCGAGCGCCGGGTGCGCCTGGGGCTGGTCCTCGCCGAGATTGGCCAGCAGGCCGGCATCACCGTTGCCGCCGAGGAACTGGCCCGCGCCGTCAATGCCGAAGCCATGCGCTATCCGGGACAGGAAAAGCAGGTGGCCGAATATTTCCAGAAAAACCCGGAGGCGCTGGCCCGCCTGCGCGCCCCGATTTTCGAGGAAAAGGTGGTCGATTACATCCTTGAACTGGCCGAAGTGAAGGACGTTCCGGTCAGCCGCGAGGCGCTGTACGCCGATGACGACCTGCCCGGCGAAAAGGCCAAGCCGGCAGCGAAGAAAAAGGCCGCCAAAAAGGCCCCGGCCAAGAAGAAGACGGCCGCTAAGAAGGCTGAACCCAAGAAGACTGCGCCCAAGAAGGCGTCGGCCAAAAAGGCCCCGGCAAAAAAGCCTGCTGCGAAAAAACCGGCAAAAAAGGCGGCCAAAAAATAGGCGTCTGAACACCGGGCTCAGAGCCAGACTCAAAGGAATGCTGGTGCCGGCTGAGGGACTCGAACCCCCGGCCCCCTGATTACAAATCAGGTGCTCTACCATCTGAGCTAAGCCGGCATGCATTGGCCATGGCATGCGCCATGCCGCGTGATGTGGATAAAGAAAAATCCCGGCGCATCAAGCGCCAGGATCAGTTATTGCTGGGGGGCAGGGGTTTTTGGGAAGTTTATTGAAGCCTGTTTCTGATCGTGCCGCCGGCTATCGCCAGCACGGCACGGTGCCAGGCTTGGGCGCAAGACTTACGCCAGAAACGGACTGAGCGCGGTGGCGATCGAGACACCGATTGTGCCCACGACAGCGGCATAAAGGACCACACTGACCACCGATTGAAACGGGTTATGACCAAAGCGAACCATGTGTCTTCTCCTCATGCGCCCCAGGGAGCTTGGCGGGGCTTGACCAGTCTGGCCTCTTTGCAGGCCGTGGCGGGAACCTCCCGTCCATCTTGAAAAACAATAAGTGCTTATCGAGAAACAATCAAGCCAAAAATTATCGATTTTCGATGAATCTTTCGTAATAAACGATAAATTGCCCCATACTATCGCCCTTAACGCCTTGATAAGTCAGCACTTCGCAAATTGCCGCGCCCAGCGGGAATTTCTACAGTTCTGCGCGCCTTTTCGTCCAACCCGGCCGGTTGTGCCGCAGATCGGGCTTGCCTTGACGTCCGCGTCAGGGGTTAATCTGCGGCAATGGCATTGGAAAACCACTTGGGGGGCAACATGTTTGATCTGGTGATACGCGGCGGCCGCATTGTCGATGGCGAGGGCGGCGCGCCCTTTGACGGGGATGTTGGCATCAGGGACGGACGCATCGGCCAGGTTGGCGGCAAATGCGGCCCGGGCAAGCGCGAAATCGACGCCAGCGGCGCGGTGGTCACTCCCGGCGTGATCGACGTGCACACCCATTATGATGGCCAGGCGGTGTGGGATGGCGACCTGGCGCCGTCCTCCTGGCACGGGGTCACCACCGTGCTGATGGGCAATTGCGGCGTCGGCTTCGCGCCCCTGCAGCCCGGCGACCAGGACCGGCTGGTCAGACTGATGGAGGGCGTGGAGGAAATCCCGGGTTCGGCCCTGCACGAGGGGCTGGACTGGAGCTGGCAGAGCTTTGGCGATTATCTGGACCGGCTGGAGGCGCAGCCCCATGCCCTGAACGTGGCCGCCCAGGTGCCGCACGATCCGGTGCGGCTCTATGTCATGGGCGAGCGTGCGGCAGCGCGCGAAACCGCCAGCGAAGACGATGTGCGCGCGATGACGGCGATTGTCCGCGAGGCCCTGCAGGCCGGTGCCTTTGGCTTCTCCACCGGGCGCACCGACACCCATCGCACATCGGACGGCCACGACACGCCGGCATCGATCGCCGAACAGCGCGAACTGGAAGGGCTGGCAAGCGCCTTCAAGGGCCTGCCTTATCGCATCCTGTCGGCGGTATCTGATTTTGATATGCATGCAGGCGAAGAGCGCTTTGATCCGGAGTTTGACCTGCTCGAGGCCATGGCCCGCATTGCCGGCCGGCCGATGACGCTCTCGACCCAGCAACGCTTCCTGTTTCCGGACCAGTGGAAGCGCATGGCCGCAAGGGTCGAGGCGGCGCGCGCGGCCGGGCTCGACATGCGCCTTCAGGTGGCGCCGCGCGGCATTGGCGTGTTGCAGGGCCTGCGCACAACGCTCAATGCCCTGGTGGGCAAGCCGAGCTATCGCGCCATCATGGATTTGCCCTTTGACGACAAGCTGCGCGCCCTTCGCGATCCGGCCTTGCGCGCCAAGATCCTGAGCGAGCCGCGCATTCGCGTCTCGGACGTGGACCCGGCCGCGCCGCCGCAGATCGACCAGGTGCTGGACAATCTGGATTTTCTCGCTGAGCGCATGTTCCCGCTGGGCGATCCGCCCGATTACGAGCCGGGCCCGGAGCGCTCCATTGCTGCCCTCGCCAAGGCCCATGGCGTGCCGGTGCTGGAAGAGCTTTATGACCAGATGCTGAAGGAGAATGGCGAGGCGCTGATCTATTTTCCCATCTTCAACTACACCTATGGCAATCTCGATGTGGTGCACGAGATGATGACCCACCCGGCGGCGCATCTGGGCCTGGGCGATGGCGGTGCCCATGTGGGCACCATCGTTGATTCGGCCTGGCCGAGCTTCTTTCTGTCCCACTGGACCCGCGACCGCACCCAGGGCAATGGCCAGCGCATTACCCTGGAGCGCGCCGTGCAGATGACCAGCGCCGACCAGGCTGACTTTCTGGGCCTTGCCGACCGCGGCCGCCTGCGCGAAGGCCTTGCCGCTGACATCAACATCATCGACATGGCGCGCCTGGGTCTGCGCCGCCCGCACATGGTTTACGACCTGCCCGCAGGCGGCAAACGCCTGGTGCAGGAGGCGCAAGGCTATGTCGCTACCCTGGTCGGCGGCGTGCCGGTGCTGGAAAATGACCAGTTGACCGGCGCCCGGCCGGGCACATTGCTGCGCGCCGCCTGATTGCACAGGGGGCGGAAATGCCTGTCTGACACGGCGGCCTGGCCGCATGGCGTTTCCGCCACCTGGGAAACAACACGGCTCTCTTGGCGGTCCGCTCGTTTGCAGATTTCGACGCTGTGACAAACCGTTTTCCTGTTTTTTCATGGGATGACTGTGTTGTTTGAGACTCGAGATAGGGTCTTCAAGGGGAGTGGGCTGCACACAGCACAAGTCCCATGAAAGCCTCTTTGCACGCTGCAGATGATACCGCTTTCTCACGGAAAACGGGCAAGGTGGATTGTTTTCCGGCGTTTCAGAAAGCCGTCGGGCGTATGATGGAAGTGAACAGTGTTCACTTTTGTATTTTTGTATGCTAGGATGCGCGCACAAGATCAAGAATGCCCATGGGAGAGAGATCATGACGGCCTTGCGCGACCTGTATGCGGTACCGGAAATTGATTCGCACTGGACGGTGCCGCAGGAATATGACGCCATCTTTGACTGGCGTTTTGATGAAGGCCGCATGCAGCTCATGCACCTCTACCAGAAGGGCAAGGACATGCAGTGGGATGCGCTCAAGCGCATTGACTGGTCGCAGGACCTGGACGAGGAAAACCCCATGCAATTGCCGGTCGAGGGTGTTGCCCTCTATGGCACGCCGATCTGGGAGCGCATGGGCAAGAAGGACCGCGCCCTGTTCATGCGCCATGGCCAGGCCTGGAACATTTCACAATTCCTCCAGGGCGAGCAGGCAGCGCTGATCTGTGCCGCCAAGATTGTCGGCCAGGTGCCGGACATGGATGCCAAGTTCTATGCCTCGACCCAGACCATGGACGAGGCCCGCCATATCGAGGCCTACAAGAAGCTGTTGCAGAAGTTTGGCGTCTCCTATCCGATGACCAAGCCGCTGCAGGAGCTGGTGGATCAGGCGCTGCGCGATCCGCGCTGGGACATCACCTATCTGGCCATGCAGGTGGTCATTGAGGGGCTGGCGCTGGCCGCCTTTGCCACCATTCGCGATGTCGCACAAAACCCGCTGGCGCAAATGGTCAATGCCTATGTGATGGAAGACGAGGCCCGCCATGTGGCCTTTGGCCGTCTCACCTTGCGCGATTATTACCCGCACCTGACCCAGGCCGAGCGCGACGAGCGCGAGGAGTTCCTGGTGGATGCCTGCTATCTGATGCGCGACCGCTT
>JALWUB010000245.1 GCA_026993275.1 Robiginitomaculum sp.
TGCTGGCGAATTTGGGCACCATGACCTCGTCAAGATTGATATAGTCATCCAGCCAGATCATGGGCTCTGGCTTGACCTTGGTCATGCCGTGATCGGACACCACGATGATGTTGACGCGCTTTTCCAGCCCCAGCCTGGCAATGCCCGCCTTGAGGGCCGCCAGATTGCGGTCCACGTCCATGATCGCCGCGGCTTCCTGCGGCGATTCCGGGCCATACCGGTGCTCGGCCGTATCCACATCGGAAAAATACAGCGTCAGCAAATGCGGGCGTTTGGCTTCTGGCATGGCCAGCCAGTCGAGGATTTGCTGCACCCGCTCCGCTTTGGGCTTGTTGTGCTCGTAGGGATACCAGTAGGTGGGCCGCCGCCCGGCAATCTTCGCCTCGGAGCCCAGCCAGAACATGGCCGCCGTGGTGATGCCCTGCTTTTCCGCGGTGACCCAGATCGGCTCGCCGCCCCACCAGACGCTTTCGCCGTGGGTCTGGCGCTCCATGATGCGGCCCAGCTTGCGCGAATAGGTGGTGTTGGAGACCACGCCGGTGTGATTGGCATAAAGGCCCGTGGCGATGGAATAGAAATTGACGAAGGTGACGCTGGGCATGACCGGGATCAGCCCCTGGGCGCGCACGCCATGCCTGGCCCAGGCGCGCAAGGTCGGCGCAGGATTGCGGTCAATCGCGTCCCAGCGCAGTCCGTCTATGCCGATCAGCAGCACGATCGGCGCATCGCCTCCCGTCTTGGCTGATGCTGGCGGGGCGGAAGCCTGCGGCTGCATGCTGGCGCAACCGCCAAGGCCCAGCAGGGCCATCATCAACAAACCCAGTATCCGCGTCATCCGACTCTCCTTGTGTTCGCTGCCGGGAACTCTAGCCCGTTTGGCGGCAAGGTGCAGGGGCTAAATTCACTGCCACTGCAAAAGCCCCGCAACGGACGGGTCAAGACGCGGCAAAGATGACATCCGGCAACAGGTGCAATGCGTGTGGCGGCAACCTTGGAACAGTCCTGACTTGCCCGGCGCCCATGGCTGTGCAAACAGGGGGCATGAATGCGGCGCCCTCTTCCGATGTTGATGTCATCATCGTCAACTATAACGCAGGTTCGATGCTGCGCGATTGCGTGGCCGCCCTGATGCGCCAGAGTTTCAGGAATTTTCGCGTTATTCTGGTTGATAATGGCTCAAGAGATGGCTCGATCGAGGCCCTGCCAGCCCTTGATGAACGCTTTGAGACCCTCTTGCTCGGTGAAAATGCCGGTTTTGCCAAAGCCAACAATATCGGCGCGGCCCATGGCAATGCGCCCTGGATCGCCACCCTCAATCCCGATGCCTATCCCGAGCCTGACTGGCTGGACAATCTGTTGCAGGCCGTGCGCAGCCACCCTGCCATCGTCATGGCCGGCTCGACGCAGGTCGACGCCAACCAGCGTCATCTGCTTGACGGCGCGGGCGACATTTATGCGCCATCCGGCTTTGCCTGGCGGGGCATGTGGCACCATCCGCTTGAACGCGCGCCGGGCACCGGCGAGGTCTTTGGCCCCTGTGCGGCCGCGGCCCTGTACCGGCGCGATGCCTTCGAGGCCGCAGGCGGTTTTGACGAGGATTTCTTTTGCTATCACGAAGATGTCGATCTGGCGTTCAGGCTGCGCCTCGCGGGCGGGCGGGCCGTGCAGGTCAGGGAGGCCGTGGTCTACCACGAAGGGTCGGGGATCAGTGGCATGCAATCGCCATTCGCCATCTATCATGGCACCCGCAATCGCAGCTGGACCTTTTTCAAGGACATGCCGCTTCCTGTGCTGATTTTTGCGCTGCCCCTGCACCTGGGGCTTTCGGCTGGGTTTTTGGCCCGTTCCGTCTTCAAGGGCACGTTCCGCCCGACCCGTGACGGCCTCATCTCCGGTTGGACCGGACTGCCGAAAATGCTGGCCAAGCGCCCGGCCGTGCAGGCCAGCCGGTGCATAAGCCTGGGCTGCCTGCTGCGGCAATTCACCTGGTCGCCGGTGAAGTTCCTGCTGCGCAAGGCCGACGTGCGGCCATGGAGGCCCTGAGCCTTGCCTCAGGGTCTGGACCCACGTCCCCGCCTGTGATTGGCTGCTGCCCGTCATGACCAGCACCACTGCCTCGCAATCCCGCCCCTCTCCTGCCGTGACCGTGGTGGGCAGCATGAATTGCGACCTGTCCTTTTTCGTGCGCGGCCTGCCGCGGCCCCATGAAACCGTGATGGCGCACCGCAGCGCGGTGGGGGTGGGCGGCAAGGGTCTGAACCAGGCCGCCGCCGCAGCGCGCGATGGCGCACGGGTGCACATGATCGGCGCCATTGGCGATGATGGCTTTGGCGGCACGGTGCGCGCCTATGCCAAACAGTGCGGGCTAGACCTGACAGGCCTGAAAACCGTTTGCGGCGTGCCGACAGGCACCGCGGCCATCCTGATCGACTCTGCTGGCGCAAACATGATTGCCGTATCGCCAGGCGCCAATGCGCACCTGCATGAGACAGACATCCACACCCAGGCAGCCCTGATCGAAAATGCTGCCATTCTGGTGGCACAGCTCGAAGTGCCCGTCGAAACCGTCAGCGCCGCCATGCGCCTTGCCAGGGCCGCGGGCGTGCGCACCCTGCTCAACCCGGCTCCGGCAACAGAAAACGCCAAAGACCTGCTCCACCTGGCCAGTCTTGTCAGCCCCAATGAAACAGAAGCGCAAAGCCTGACCGGGATATTGCCCAATGATGCGCACTCCGCCCAGGCTGCCGCGGCGGCGCTGTGCGCCCTGGGCGCGGGCGCCGTGGTCATCACCATGGGGGCAAAAGGCCATTATGTGTATGAAAACGGCGCAGGCGCCATGCATCCCGCCTTTGCGGTTGAAGCCGTGGACACCACCGGCGCTGGCGATGTCTTCAATGGCGTTCTGGCGCACCGGCTGGCACAGGGATGCAGTGTCACGGAGGCTGCGCGTGCCGGCGCGGCGGCTGCGGCGCTCAGCGTCACCAAAGCCGGTGCCGAAGGCGCTGCGCCGGACCGGGACAGCATCGACAGTTTTCTGAATAACGCATCAAATACATAGGGCCCAAACTCATTCGATCTTGATTTTCCTTTTGAGAAAAGCCTTCAAAGCACAAGAAACGCGGATTCTCTGTATGAAAAGCCGTCACCCCGGCCCTCGCTTTCGCAAGGGCAGGCTGGCCGGGGTCCATTTTGATGCCTCAAGATGGATTGCGGCCTGCGCCGCAATGACGGTGATAGTTAATAATGTATAAAAAACAAAATGTTATGGAACAGCAGGCGTCTCTGAATGGGTTTTGACCCTAAGGTTATGACTTTTCCTGCCAAAACATCATAATGGCATTGACATCATTTCGATATTTCGCTAATTGTCTATTCATGAACAGGGTTTTCAAAGCGCTCGCCGACCCGACCCGCAGGCAGGTTCTGCAATTGCTGCGCCGCGGCCCCATGAGCGCCGGTGAGCTGGCCGCGCATTTCCCCGTCTCCAAGCCGACCATGTCGGCGCATTTTGCGATCTTGCGCGAAGCCAATCTGGTCGATGCCACACGGGACGGCAAATCGATCATCTACCGGCTCAAGCTGTCGGTGCTGGAAGACGCGCTGCTGGCCTTCAGCGGCGCGGTCGGACTGAACATCGCCTCTGACTCCCCGTCTCCAACCAAGGAGCCTTCTCATGATTAGCTCAAGATTTCTGGCCGCCATGGCCCCTGTCCTGACCGGTCTGGCTATCGTCGCCAGCGTGTGGCTATGGCTGCGCGACCCGGCCTTTGGCGCCAAAGCAGGCTTTTCCACGGGCGTGCTCGCAGGCTTCATGCCGACGGTGTGGCTATGGCTCGTGCTGTTGCAACGCCGGGGCAGCCTTGGCGAAGAAGCCCGCCAGACCCTCTTGAGCAGCCTGAGTCTGGCCGGGGCCTTGCTGCTGTCGGCCCTGGGCCTGCAAATCGCCCAAAGCTACGGGCTCATCGGCAGCGCCATGCCCGAGCGCGCGCAAGGGATCATGCTGGGCCTGCTCATGATGATTATCGGCAACGCCCTGCCCAAGACCCTCAAGCCCCTTCGGCACCGCTGCTCTTCCGCCCGCGAACAGACATTGCAGCGCTTTGCTGGCTGGATGTTTGTGCTGGCCGGTTTCGGCTATGCCCTGGCCTGGGCCGTTCTGCCCAAGGCCCAGGCTGACCTCTATGCCTTGCCCACCCTGATGATCCCGGTAGGCGCTGTCATCGTGCGCCTGTTCTGGGTCAGGCTGCTCCGCCGCCAGGTGCCGTCGTGACCCAGGGGGCCATAGCCTGATCCAGGGACCAAAGCGTCTATTCGCAGCCAGCCGGTCTGGCTTCTCCCTTGGTGTTTTTCTTCAAATAGGCATAGGCGCTGGACTCGCTGCACGCCGCCTGCGCATCAGCAGCTTCGGCATCGGGCAGAGTGAGCGGGTCCAGCGGGTCGGCAGCCGCCCTGGCCCGCTGGGCCGCCTCACCGCCATTCTGGCCGCCTTCACCGCCCCCGCTGCCTTGCTGGCCTTTGCCGCTCTGGCCTGACTGACCGCCCTGCTGTCCCTGGCCGCCCGGTTGCCCACCCTTCATCGCCGACAAGATGTCCCTGGCGCTTTGCGCCGAACCGCCGCGCAAGGGCGAAGACGGCTGCTGCCGGGCGCTGGCGCTTTGCTCTGCCGCGCTCCGGGCAGCGCTCTGGTTATCGCCGGCCTGATCTTTCGTGTTCGTTTGCGCGTGCTGGCTCTTTCCGGGCGATTGGCCGGGCGATTGCCCGGACGATTGGCCGGACGCGCTGGCCGCACCTGCGCTGGCACCGGCCTTCAGGCCTTTCAGCCTGGCGAGAATTTCAGCGGCGCTTTGCGCCGAGCCGCCGCGCAGCACCGGCGTGGACCGGTCGCCGCCGCGCCCGGCCACCGCGACCTTGTGCGGACCGCCCTGGGCATTGTGACCGTCCCTGGAGCCGCCGCCCTGCAAATCGGTGAGGATCACTTGCCAGGCTTCTTCCTCGTCGCGGGCCAGTTGCGGGTCCTTCTTGGCGGCTTCGCTGGGCTGGTATTGGGCGGCCTTGCCCAGTTCCGGCTTGCCATCCTTGCCAAATGTCATCGACGCGATGACCCTGGCCCGCTGGCGTTTCAGATACCGCTGCGACTCTTCGGGCAAACGCTCCATGGCACTGAGCGGCGGCAAGGGCGCACCCACGCCGGTGCTGGACGCATTGGGGGCGCGGCTGAACGGATCCCTGGCGCTCTGCTTGCGCCTTGACTTGCGCCAGGCGTCCTCCGAACGGTCGGTCTGGCTGGTGGCGGACGCCTCCTCTGCCCCGGCAGGCTGGGCCTTGGCAGACTGGGCCCTGGCCAGCCCGGCCCGCCCCCCGGCGAGAACAACAAGGGCAAGCAGGCAAGGCATGAGCGCATGTCTCATCATGGCGCCATTGTGCCACACTCTGCATGACTGGGCCATGAACAAATGCCACATTGCGTGCCGCACGGGCCTATTGCTCGATTTTCCGCACCAGCCGGAACCCGGTAAAGTCATTGCGGTCGCCGCGGCGCAGCATCAGCCGCGAATAATAGCGCAAGTCCGCCGGGCCAGAGAACCACGAGCCGCCACGGGCCACGCGCTGATTGCACGAGCCGCGCAAATCGGCACTGCCATCAGTGGGCGCATCGCGCAGGTTCAGCGTGTTGCAGTCCAGCGTCCACTCGGCCACATTGCCGATCATGTCATGCAGGCCAAAACCGTTGGCGCCCAGCGTGCCCACGGGCAATGTGCGGTCGCTGGCCGGATCGGTGCAGGCCATATTGGCCCATTTCAGCCCGGTTTCGCGATTGGCGCCATTGGCAAAGGCGCACAGGGCCTTCAGCGAGCCGCCCGCCCACAGGCCTTCATCACCGCCGCGCGCCGCATATTCCCATTGCGCCTCGCTCGGCAGGCTGTATTCAAAACCGGTTTTCGCGGACAGCCAGCGGGCAAAGTGCTGCGCGTCATCCCAGCTGACATTGATCACCGGGCGCGCACCGC
>JALWUB010000246.1 GCA_026993275.1 Robiginitomaculum sp.
TTATAGGCCAGCTGTTTCTTGCGCCGCCGTTCGGTTTCGGCCATGGCGCGCTGCATCGAGCCGGTGATGGTGTCGGCATAAAGCACGACGCGGGCATCGACATTGCGCGCGGCCCGGCCAATGGTCTGAATCAGCGATGTTTCCGAGCGCAGAAAGCCCTCCTTGTCGGCGTCCAGAATGCCGACAAAGGCGCATTCGGGAATGTCCAGCCCCTCGCGCAACAGGTTGATGCCGATGAGCACATCGAAGGCCCCGAGGCGCAGATCGCGGATGATCTCGATGCGCTCCACCGTATCGATGTCCGAATGCATGTAGCGCACGCGAATGCCCTGCTCGTGCATGTATTCGGTCAGGTCCTCGGCCATTTTCTTGGTCAGGGTGGTGACCAGTGAGCGGTAACCCATTTCGGCTGTGCGGCGCACCTCGTCAATGACATCATCAACCTGGCTGGCGCTGCCGGTGGACACCGGGCGCACCTCGACCGGCGGGTCGATAAGCCCGGTGGGGCGGATCACCTGTTCGATGAACACGCCGCCGGTGCGCTGCATTTCCCATGGCCCCGGTGTTGCCGAGGTGCAGATGGTCTGCGGCCGCATGGCGTCCCATTCCTCGAACTTGAGCGGGCGGTTGTCCATGCATGACGGCAGGCGGAAGCCATAATCCGCCAGTGTCGACTTGCGCCGGTAGTCGCCCTTGTACATGGCTCCCAATTGCGGAATGGTGACATGACTTTCGTCCACAAAGACCAGGGCATTGTCCGGCAGGTATTCGAACAGGGTTGGCGGCGGCTCGCCGCGCTTGCGCCCGGTCAGATAGCGCGAATAATTCTCGATGCCGGCGCAGACGCCCGAAGCCTCGAGCATTTCCAGATCGAACAGGGTGCGCTCCTCCAGCCGCTGCGCCTCCAGCAATTTGCCGTTCTTGTGCAGCCAGTCGAGCTGCGTCTTCAACTCCTTGCGGATCTGTTCAATCGCCTGTTTCAGGGTCGGGCGCGGCGTGACATAGTGGGAATTGGCATAGACCTTGACCGCCTCCAGCGCCGCGGTTTTCTTGCCCGTGAGCGGGTCGAACTCGACCAGGCTGTCCACCGTGTCGCCAAAAAAGTCCACCCGCCAGGCCCGGTCCTCATAGTGGGCCGGGAAAATCTCGACCACATCGCCGCGCACCCGGAAACAGCCGCGCCCGAAGGCCGAATCATTGCGCCGGTATTGCAGATCCACCAGGCGGCGCATCAGCGTGCGCGGCTCCAGCGTTTCCCCCGCCTCGATGGTGAAGGCCATGGAGGTGTAGGTTTCGACCGAGCCAATGCCGTATATGCACGACACCGAGGCAACAATGATGACGTCGTCGCGCTCCAGGATTGCGCGCGTGGCCGCATGGCGCATGCGGTCTATGGCCTCGTTGATGGAAGAGTCCTTCTCGATATAGGTGTCGGTGCGGGGCACATAGGCCTCGGGCTGGTAATAATCGTAATAGGAAACGAAATACTCCACCGCATTGTCCGGAAAGAAGCTCTTGAATTCGCCATAAAGCTGTGCCGCCAGCGTCTTGTTGTGCGCCAGGATCAGGGCCGGGCGCTGGGTCGCCTCGATGACCTTGGCCATGGTGAAGGTCTTGCCCGAGCCGGTCACCCCCAGCAGCACCTGGTCACGCTCCCCCGCCTGCACGCCTTCGACCAGTCCGGCAATGGCCTGGGGCTGATCGCCCTTGGGTTCATAGGGCGAGACCAGGCGAAAGGCCTTGCCGCCCTCGGATTTCTCCGGCCGGGCCGGGCGATGCGGCACCCACAGCGTTTCAGCGTCCGTGGCCGGACCATCCAGAACAAAGTCCGCCTGCGGGCCGTCAGACATGCCGGGAGGGTGGGTCATGGTGCCTGTATAACGCTCCGGACCGCCCGTTTCCAGTTTGTTCTGCATTCCGCCCTGCCTTGCGCTTTGGCGGTTTTCCTCTACACCTGCACCGGAACGCAAGAGGGAAACCATGACCCGCCCGATCATCATCGATACCGACCCTGGCCAGGACGATGCCCTGGCCATTCTGCTGGCGCTGGCCTCGCCTGAAGAGCTGGACGTGAGGGCCATTGTCGCGGTTGCCGGCAATGTGCCCTTGCCGCTGACGCAAAAGAATGCGCGGCGGCTGGTGGACTTGTCCGGGCGCACCGATGTGCCGGTTTATGCGGGCTGTCCGCGCCCCATGGTGTGCCCTTTGCGCACGGCGGAAAACGTGCACGGACGCAGCGGGCTTGATGGTCATGACTGGCCGGAACCGGCCACGCCGCTGCAGGCACAGCATGGCGTGGATTATCTCATCGAGGCGCTGATGGCGGCGGATGAGGGCGGGATCACCCTGTGCACGCTGGGCCCCTTGACCAATATTGCCATGGCACTGGTCAAGGAGCCGCGCTGCGCCCGCGGCATTGGCGAAATTGTGATGATGGGCGGCGGTTTTTTTGAAGGCGGCAACACCACGCCGGCGGCGGAGTTCAATATCCTGGTGGACCCCCATGCCGCCCATGTGGTGTTTGCCAGTGGCCTGAAGCTGACGCTGTTGCCGCTGGATGTGACCCATCAGGCGCTGGCCACTCCGGCACGCATTGCCCGCTTTGCCGCGCTCGGCAACAAGACTGGCAAGGCGTGCGCCGGCATGCTGTCCTTCTTCAACCGCCATGATGTGGAGAAATACGGTGAAGACGGCGCGCCGCTGCACGATCCTTGCGTCATCGCCAGCCTTCTGCAACCGGACCTGTTTGCAGGCAAAATGGTGCCGGTGCAGATTGATATTGCCCCGGGGCTGACACTTGGCATGACCGTCATGGACTGGTGGGGCGTCACCGGCGAAGCGGCCAATTGCATGGTGATGAACCGCATCAATGCCGATGGCTATTTCGACCTGCTTGCCAAGCGGCTGGCGCGTCTGCCCTGACCGGGAGCTCTCCTTCAAAATGGTGCTGTCAGATCCCCGAAAACGGGATGTAGCGCCCGTCTCATTCTGGAAAACCCCAATGTGTCATCCCGGGAAAACGCCGTTTTACCCGGGATCCATAGCGTCATACCCCATGGACCCCGGACAATGTCTAACGACATTTCCGGGGTGACACGAGAGCGGTTGCACAGGGTGGAGTCTCAAGATCTAGGGTCAGGACCTATTAATTGCATCCATTCTGCGCGAGCGGATTTGTGTTCTGAACAGGAGGGATGGTGCTGGAAATGTGGTGCATTTTCAAGCCATTCCGACGTATTCAGAGCGTAAATC
Organism: Robiginitomaculum sp.; assembly: GCA_026993275.1. Classification (GTDB taxonomy): domain Bacteria; phylum Pseudomonadota; class Alphaproteobacteria; order Caulobacterales; family Maricaulaceae; genus Robiginitomaculum_B. The sequence continues at coordinate 3,253 of JALWUB010000246.1, forward strand.
CGCCGCGCCCATGCGGGTTTGACAGGAAAGCCCCATCTGCGGCGCAAACGCTCCTCGAATAGGGATAAACCTGTCCTTCGTCGCGTTTGCTGGCATCTTGCCCTTTCCTGTCAAACAGAATTGAATGAGATTAATAGGTCCTGCCCCTAGTTTCAGCGCTACCTGCAAGCAAAAACCCCGGCTGTTTCCAGCCGGGGTTCCTGTTTGTGACATCTGATCCGTGCAGATCAGCGCCGTGCCATCAAGGCAGTTTGGCGGTCAGGCGGATGTAGTAGAACCCGCCATCAAAGCCGCCTGGCGCCGTCAGCGGATACTTGGCCCCAACAACACCGGCAAACGGATTCTTGTCCGGATAATTGTTGAAGATGTTGTCCGCACCAACGGTCAGGGCGTATTTCTCGTCGAAGAAACGCACGGTCGCCGCAGCGTCAAACTGGATTTCCGCGCCAGCATAAATCGGGAAAGCCAGATCGGAGTCCAGATGGTCTTCGAAGAACTTGCCATAATAATTGGCACGCGCCAGAACGGCCCAATTGCCTTCATCATGATTGATGGTCAGATTGCCGCGCCAGCGGGGAATGTTCCGCTGCAGCTGCATCAGACGGCCTGGTGCGATACCCCCACGCTTGGTGACCTTGGTGTGGGTATAGTTGGCAGCCAGGGTGACATTGGTTGCGCCACGTCCCAGGTCAAGCGGCAGATTGCCGACGATGTCGAGCCCCTGGGTGCGGGTATCGAAATCATTGACGAAGAACTGGAAGGAGGTCAGGTCTTCAGCCCCGGCAAAGTCCTGGGCATTCAGAACCCCGGCCGCATCCAGTGCATTCAGCAATTGCGAGGTGCTGAAATCGGGATCAACCGTGACGTTGTTTTCCGCAGCCACCGTGCGCAGGGCGCCGATGAAGTCTTGCGGTGTGGATGTCGAAATCCGGTCCTTCAGCTTGATGTTGAAATAGTCAAGCGTCAGCGTCCCCGGGCCAAGCTTCAGAGCCGTGCCCACAGAGAAGTTTCTCGACTGTTCCGGTCCCAGCGTCGGGCGCTTGCCGCCATGGTTCTCGATGAAGTCGGCCATGAACTGCCCCGCCGCCGAGCTGAGCGGAATGGTGCCGCGGTCCACCAGTTGCGAGCCAACAAACACCGTCGAGACATTGACCACATTGGCCTGACCGGCGGTCGGCACGTGGAAGCCCGTCGAATAGGTGCTGCGGAAGCTGATGTAATCATTGACCCTGAACAGGCCGCCCACCTTGAAGTCCGTGGTCGAGGAGAACTTGTCAAAGTCCTCGTAACGGACCGCGGCTTGCAGGGTGAGTTGTTCGGTCACATCCGCCTCGGCTTCACCATAGAAGGCGATGGAAGACTGGCTCTTCTGCCCGGCACTGGCCGGGGTAAAGCCGCCAAAGCCATTGGAGCTGGACGAGAAGCCCTGGCCATTCGGGAATGCCGGTGACGGCGCCGAAAGCGGGCCGATGGCAAAACTCGCCGGATCGCCGGCGCGAATGGTGAATTGCTCTTCGTGGTACTCGAACCCGGTGGCCAGGTTCAGGTCAGAGGCAAAACCGGCAACCGGCATGGCATAGGTCAGGTCCACATCAACCAGATTTTCCTCCTGGCTGTAACCACCCGGCCGGAACGTCGTTGGCGTGTTCGGGCCAAGCGACGCATTGATGGTATTGCGCATGAAGAAGTTGATGTCGTTCTTGCCGTTGCGATAGCTGATGTCATACCCCAGCCCGGTGCCGAAATCGAGATCACCCTTGATGCCCACGGCAACACTGCGGTCTGTCAGATGGCCGCCAAAGGTCGGGGTGAAACCGCCCGGGAACATTTCCACAAACGAGAAACAGTTCGGGTCATTCTGGATTTGCGCCAGAATGCCCGGGTCAGGCAGCAGGCCGCCGCCCGCGGTGAGCGGGATCCCCGCCGGGCAGTCGCCAGCGGTGTCGCCGGACAGGTCGCCGACACGCACAGACGGCACACCGTTGGGGTCGGGCTGGCCCGTAACCGGATCAACCGTCGGGCCACGAAACACGCCGCCGCGATTGGTCGGATTGCGGAAGAAGAACCCGCCTTCGACCGTGCGCTGCGAGTAATTGCCAAAGGCATAGATCTGGCCATTCTCGCTGAAATCAACGCCGGTATTGACGAAGGCCTTGTAGCTGTTCTTGATCCGCGGCTTGCCCCAGACCTAGGCAAAGTCGGTCTTGACAAACTCGACAGCATCTTGAACGGCGGTGTTGCCAGCGGCAATCAGCGCCGCCGCGTCATCACGCTGCACCGACTGAATGTTCGGGCTGGCTTCGCTGAATTCGCCGGTAATGTCGAAAAAGCCCTTGTCGCCAAGAGGCACGCCGATCTTGCCAGCGACGGAATACTCGTCGCCGCCATTGTCATAGTTGGAGCCAAACTTGCCCTGGAAAATCGCACCGTCCGTGCTGTCATCCAGGATGAAGTTCATCACACCGGCAATAGCGTCCGAGCCATACTGGGTTGAGGAGCCGTCACGCAGCACTTCAACACGCTTCAGAGCCAGGGACGGAATCACGGAAATGTCAGGCCCCTGGGCCCCGTCGGAAATGCCGCCGCCCAGGAAGGTGATGACCGCGGCGCGGTGCATGCGCTTGGAATTGACCAGCACCAGGGTGTTGTCCGGAGACAGGCCGCGCAGATTGGCCGGGCGGATCAGAGTGGCCGCGTCGGAAATCGGCTGCCGGTTGACGTTGTAGGACGGCACCGCCAGGCGGATCACGTC
>JALWUB010000247.1 GCA_026993275.1 Robiginitomaculum sp.
GCAAGAAAGCGCCCGCGCGCGTATATCCCGCCTCTCATTGCCCTTGTGGCTGGGTAGCTCAGCTGGCTAGAGCGCAGGACTCATAATCCTGAGGTCGGGAGTTCGAGTCTCCCCCCCGCCACCATTTTCCCGCCCGCGGCGGTCAGCCTGTGCGGGCCCGGGCTGCCTGCATGGCCATGACCAGGGCGCCGGTGATTCCAGCCTGATCGCCCAGTTCCGGCTTGACGATATAGTCATCCAGGCTGGCCTTGCCGCTGGCGGGCCCGGGATAATTGCCAAGCAGCGTCCTGGTTTTCGCCCGCACCCGCTCTATCAGGCCTTTGGCATGCAGCACGCCGCCGCCCAGAATGATGCGCTCTGGCGCATGGCATTGCACAAGCGTGGCGCACAAATGCGCAAGGTAATGCGCTTCAAGGTCACAGGCGGGATGCTCCGGGCCCAGCGCTTCCAGCGTCTGTCCAAAGCGCGCTGTGATGGCCGGGCCGCTGGCCAGGCCTTCCAGGCAATCGCCATGAAAACGGCAAGTGCCGGCAAAATTGCCTGGCTCCGTGCCGCGCGGCACATGGATATGGCCCATTTCATAATGGCCTGCGCCCAGCCGCGGACGGCCCTTATGGATAATGCCCACCCCGATGCCGGTGCCCACGGTGACATAGGCAAAGGTATCAAGGCCGCGGCCCGCGCCCAGCTGTGCCTCGCCAAGCCCTGCGCCATTGACATCGGTATCAAAGGCAATGGGCACCCCCAGCGGCAAGAATGCCGCGCGCACGGGCGCGCCGCTCCAGCCCGCTTTGGGGGTCTGGCCGATACAGCCGTAATCTGCCGCATCCTGTTGCACGCCCGCCGGGCCGAAACTGGCTATGCCGAGACCGGCCAGGGCACCATATCGCGGCGCAGCAGAAGAGAAGAAATCCAGCGCTGCCTTCAGGGTTTCTTCCGGCGTTGTCGTCTGGATGCGGGTTTGCGCCAGAATGTTTTGCGGTCCATCACCAATGGCGCAGATGCATTTGGTGCCACCTGCCTCCAGGCCGGCGTAAACGGGCTTGCGCATTATGCCTTGGGAGTCAGCCATAGATAACCATAAGCAGGAAGGGTGATCCGTGCCATATCATGCGCCGCCCCATCGGCGCAGGAAACCCATGTCTTGCCACAATCATCAAGCGATAGCGTGGCCGAGGCGGCAGAAAAATTGGCCAGGGCAATCATCTCGCCTTCCCCGGCGCAATGATGCAGGCCCAATACGGCTGGCGCACCGGTCTCCAGCACTCTGGCCTGGGAGACATGGCGCGGCAAACAGCGGGCGCGCAGCGCCGCCAGCTGCGTCATGCCGGTAAAAATGCGCCCCGCCACGCTGTCTTGGTCATGGCGCGCGCGCCGCAAGTCTTCGTCCAGGAAGCCGCGGTGCAGCCAGCGCCCGTCGCCATCATAATTGTCGCGCTTCTGATAGTCGCGGTCATTGAGCAGGCCGAGCTCGTCGCCCATATTGATCAGGGCAATGCCGCCATAGGCGAAGACCACGGAATACAGCATCAGAATGCGGGCAATGGCGAGATCGATTTGCACAGGATCCTGCGCCGCCAGTGCCTTTTCCAGGCCGCACAAGGAGGCCATCGTGCCCGAGGTGCCGTGCACTTGGTGGCCCTTGCAGGTCTGGAACACCTGGCCGCTGGCAAAGCTGCCTTCGATCTGGCCGCTATAGAAGGCGCTCAGGAAGCGGGCATGCTGCAACCAGTCCTCCTGGCTGTAACCGGCCTTTTCGTGATTGAGCACGCTCCAGACAATATCATCATGACAGCGGATATAGGTCAGCCAGGAGGCCTGGTCCGGTATTGGCGGCAAGGCCTTGAGCACCTTGACCAGTCGTGTCACCGTGCCGCTGGCCAGCGCGCTCCACAACTGGGTCATCAAGGTGGTGTTGTAGGCAAGATGGCATTCCTTGCCGGTATTGGCGCCGCGGCCCAGATAGCGCACCAGCTGGTCTGACGGCACCACTGCCTCGGCCTTGAGCAAGACCGCCGGGGCGGCCATATTCACCAGGGCGCGCAGGGCGCGGATGATCACATGGGTTTCGGGCTGGTTCTGGCAATTGGTGCCCAGGCGTTTCCACAAAAACGGCGCTGAATCGAGGCGGAACACCTCCACGCCCTGATTGGCAAGGAACAAAAGCGCCTTGAGCATTTGCGCAAACACGGCCGGATTGGCGTAATTCAGATCCCACTGAAACGGGTAAAATGTGGTCCAGACCCAGGCATTAAGCGGCTCAAGATATGTGAAATTGCCCGGCGCTGTGCCCGGAAAGATTTCCTCCAGGGTTTCCTCATAGGCATCGGCCAGGCGGCGGTCCTCGAACAGGTAATAATAGTCCCGGTATTGCGGCTCTCCCGCCAGCACGGAGCGCGCCCAGGCATGGTCATCCGCGGTGTGGTTGCAGACAAAGTCCATGCACAGGCTGATGCCGTTTTGGCGCAATTGTGCGGCCAGCTGGCGCAAATCGTCCATTGTGCCGTAACGCGGGTTGATGGCGTAATAATCGGCAACGGCATAGCCGCCGTCATTGCGCCCGGCGCGCGGCTGCAGCACCGGCAAGAGGTGCAGATAGGTCACCCCCAGCTCTTTCAGATAGGGAATGCGCGCGCCAACGCCCTGCAGCGTCCCGGCAAAGCGGTCCACATAACAGGTATAGCCTATGCGGTCGGCCTTGCGAAACCAGCCCGGCTCCTGGCTGCGGGCCAGGTCCAGTTGTTTCAGCGCTTCCGGGCGGCTGGCATAGGCGGCGGCGGTAATGTCCATGATTCGGGCAATCAGTCCGGAGACATCGCCATGGCCGCCATACAGCCTGTGCAGGGCCGCAACGGCATCGGCCCCGTATTGCAGAACCCGCGTTTTGAATGTCTCGTCCGGCAGGGCATGCCGGGCGCTTAAAGCATCCAGGAGTGCAGAGCGGTCATCCATAGGGGTCACTTGGTATATAAGGCCTGATCAAAACGCCTTGCCACGGCGTGGGAGGAGGACCCCGCCCCGCAGCAAGGCGCTTGTTAGGACTGCAGACCGCCACGGCACCCCCGTGCGGCGGCTTTGCGTCCTGATCAATCAGAAGCGGACGCTCAGCGTCATGGTTGTGGTCCGGCCGGTAATCGAGCGGGCGACAATGACATCATTGACCCCGTCGCCGGGTGTCAGGGCGTCAAAGGCGCGGCCGTTCTCGGCCTCGGTAAAGCCAACCGCATCAAAGACATTGTTGGCATTGATCGAGATCGAGGCCCGTTCGGAAATGTTGACGCTGGCAAACAGGTTGACCGTGGTGAAGGCCGGCATGATCAGATTGTTGTCATCATCAACATAGGTCTTGGTGGTGCCATTGATGTTGGCGCCAATGCGGAACACATCCTGGTAAGAATAGCTGGGCGTGAAATTGTAAATCAGGTCCGCTTGCCGCCGTGGCGTATGGCCGATATTGGCGCCGCTGGCGGTGGCATGGATATTGGCATCCGTCCAGGTGAACGTGCCCAGCAGGTTGAAGCCGCCATTGCTGTAATTGAACTCGGTCTCAATCCCCTTGGAGCGGTATTTGTTGTCCAGCGAGCGCATGGTGGTGATTTCAAAATTGGACTCTTCCGTGCGCGCGTAAAAGAAGGTCACATAAAGATCCAGATCACCGGGCACGGCATCGGATTCGCGCCATTTGAAGCCGCCTTCAAGCTGTTTGGCGACATCGACAAAACTGCCCTTGTTGGCAATCTTGCCGCTGAACTGGTTGATCTGGTCGCTGAAAAACTTGCGCTCGCCATTAAAGGATGCGCCCTGGCTGTAGCGCGCAAACACCGACAAGCCGTCATTGACCAGATAATTGACGCCGCCTGTGTATTCCAGCTTGCTGACACGGAAATTCTGGATGAACGGATTGCCAGGGTCTGGAATTGACACATTGGTTTCTGCCGGGCCAATCGTGCCGTCGCCATTGACATCAAAATTGCCGCCCGTGCCCGGTATGCCGCCGCCATTGGCGTGCATGATATCCTCGCGAAGGCCGCCATCCAGGGTCAGTTGCCCCAGTGAAAGCGTGGCGTTGACGAAGGGCGAATCCATATCATAGTCGAGATCATAAAGGCGGTTATTGCCATTCCAGCCAAAGCCGCGGTTATAGCCCAGAATGCCGTTCTGCGTGGCCCCTGCGACATCGATCAGCGAAGCATTGTTTTCCGTCGAGACCAGAAACTGGTTCCAGTGCCAATCCTGGGTGATGTTCTGCGTCATCTTGAAATAACCGGCGGTGACATCGAGCGAGCCGCCTTCAAAGTCAAACACCCGGTTGATCTTCAACTCATTGGCAAAATTGCTCATGTCCTTGAGCTGGGTATCAAAGAACGACACCTCGGTGATCAGGTTGTTGCCGGTCAGGCTGCGCAAGGACGCCGATGTCACGGCCTGGCCTGCATTGGGGCCATTGAAGAATGTAGCCGTGGCGCCGCCAAAATTATTGGCCAGCAAGGTATCCGCATCGGTGACCTGATGGGCAAAGGGCGCAAGGAAGTCGCCGCTGATGTCGGAATAACGGGTCTTGTTCGAAATCTGGAAGCCATTGCCGACATCAAAGGACATTTCCGCGCCGATGGAATTGATCTTGGTGCGGATGCCGTTTTTCAGGTCATAATTGCGCACCGCATTGTTGCTGGTGATGTCCTGGCCAAAGCGGATTTGCGGGCTGTGCAGGGTCTGGCTGTTGGCGTCCAGTCCGGGCAGGCCGCCGCGTACCTTGCGCCCGTCCAGCCGCGTCGGCTGGGGCATGAACGTGGCGTCTTTCTTGTCCAGAACCTTGGCATAGACCCGGAAAAATCCGCCTTCGAACTCTTTGGTGATGGAGGCGCGGAACTGGCCGCCCTCGACAGTGTTGAAGCCGGGCTGGCGATAGCGTCCGCCTTCCTGGTAATGGCCGCCAACATGGAAATAGACACTGTCGGATATGGGGCCGCCATATTCCGCATCAACACGGTAATCGCCATAGTCCAGGCCGGTGCTGAAGGCAGCGCTGCCGCCCTCAACCTCGCCATTCTTGTTGATGAAATTGATGATGCCGCCCGGGCCGTTTGTGGTCAGTGTCGAGGCCGAGCCGCCACGCACCGACTCGACCCGGGCAATGTTGGAATCCGCCTTGAAAAAGCCATCCGCCGGAGCAAAGTCGATATCGCCAAACAGCAGAATCGGCAGGCCGTCTTCCTGCAGGGACAGGAATTTGGCACCGCCAGTGGAAAGCGGCATGCCGCGCACGGCAATGTTGGAATTGCCGCCGCCGGCGGAGGATTCAGAGCGAATGCCCGGCAGATAACGGAAAATCTCGGACGTGCCGCGCGGCGCATTGTCCTCTATGGTTTCATAATCCAGAACGCTGACCGAAATGCTGGTGTGCAGCTTGTTGCCAGCCTTGACGACGCCGGTGACGATGATCTCGTCCTCGCGTTCCTTATTGTCCTGGTTGTCCGTGTTCTGCGCCAGCGCCATGGATGGCAGGCTGAGCGCCACGGTGCACAGTAACATTTTGCGGAATGATGCGTTCTTCATGAGTCTCTCCCCTCGGTTCTGGCCAGCAAGCGCCAGAGCTCCTCTTATGGATGACACGTTAGGTCAAAATACAATCGATTGCAAGATAATTTTTACGGGCAAGCAAGAACCCTGAAACTGTATGGATCAACAGTAAAACGGGCCCTGCCGGTTTTTATTTGCAATCGTTTGCGTCTTGGCCCATTCTGCCTGCCATTGCGCCAGACGCAGCACGGGGAGGAACGTCATGGACGGGCAGCATTTCAGCCTGCATTTCATTGATCTGGCCGTGATCGGTTTGTATCTGGCCGGCATGGTCACAATCGGGTTGTGGCTGTCCGGCAAAAGCCACAGCGCCAAGGACTATTTTCTGGCCGGGCGCTCCATGACCTGGCCGGTCATCGGCTTTTCCCTGTTTGCCTCCAACATTTCCAGCACCAC
>JALWUB010000248.1 GCA_026993275.1 Robiginitomaculum sp.
TCTATCACTGGAGCGGGCCGCTGGCGGCCTCGGCACAGCTTGGCTTTGCCGCGGCTCTCGCGGTGACAGAAGCCCTGGAGGCGTGGCTGGGGCACAGGACCGCCCTGGCGATCAAATGGCCCAATGATGTGCTGGCTGGCCAGGCGAAGATGGCCGGCATCTTGCTGGAATCCGGTGCCGCGCCGGGCGGCGGGCACTGGCTGGCGGTCGGCATTGGCATCAATATCGCCGCCGCGCCGGAAAACCTGCCCTATCCTGCCACGGCGCTGGCCGCGCATCTGGCGCGGGGAGAGGCCTTGCCCGCGCCGCAGGCGGTTCTGGAGCCGCTGATCACCCGTTTCGAGGCCTGGCGGCAGCGCTTGCGCACGGATGGCTTTGCCCCCCTGCGCACCGCCTGGCTGGCCCGCGCGCACGGTCTGGGCGCGCCCTTGCGGACCAGCACGGGCCAGGAGGGCATCTTCGAGGACCTGTCATCAACTGGCGCCCTGGTCTTGCGTCAGCCGGACGGGCGGTCCATTGAAATTGGTGCAGGCGAGGTCTTTTTTGCCGTTAAGGAGAACCCCCATGCTGCTGGCCATTGATTGCGGCAACACCAATGCGCTGTTTGCCGTCCATGACGGCACCAAATGGCGGGCGCAATGGCGCACCGCCACCGACACCTCGCGCACCGCCGATGAATATGCGGTCTGGCTGCATCAATTGCTGGGCATGGAAAAGCTGGACCTTAACGACATCAATGCCTGCATCATCTCGACCGTGGTGCCGCAATCGCTGTTTCACATGCGCAATCTGGCGCGGCGCTATCTGCACTGCGAGCCGATGGTGGTGGGCGAGGGCGATCTGGAGCTGGGCGTCACTGTGCGCCTGGACAATCCGCGCGAGGTCGGCGCCGACCGCCTGGTCAATGCCTGTGGCGCGCGCACCTTTCTGCCCGGCGCCTTGCTGCTGGTCGATTCCGGCACGGCGACAACCTTTGACCTGGTCTCTTCCCAGGGCGAATTTCTGGGCGGCGCCATCGCGCCGGGCATGTATCTGGCCCTGCAGGCCCTGCATGATGCCGCCGCCAAGCTGCCGCGCATTGCCATCGACAAGCCTGCGCACACCATTGGCACCAACACCGTCGCGGCCATGCAGTCGGGCATTTTCTGGGGCTATGTGGGCCTGATCGACGGCCTTGTGCGGCGCATCAAGGCCGAATATGACGAGCCCCTGACCGTGGTGGGCACGGGCGGCATTTCCCCGTTGTTTTCAGGCTCTTCGGAAACCATTGAACGCTTTGAGTCCGACCTGACCATTCGCGGGCTTCTGGATATCTACAATCGCAACCGGGGCCGGTCTTGAGCGCGTCTGCAACGGCGGACCGGCTTGTCTTCGTGCCGCTGGGCGGCTCGGGCGAGATCGGCATGAATCTCAACCTCTATGGCTATGGGCCACCGGGGCGCGAGAAATGGATCATTGTCGACCTTGGCGTCACCTTTGGCGATGCCACGACCCCCGGTGTCGAGGTCATCATGCCCGACCCGGCCTTCATCGCCGAACGCGCCGATGATCTTCTGGGCATTGTGCTGACCCATGCCCATGAGGACCATATGGGCGCTGTGGCGGCGCTGTGGCCCCGGCTGAAGGCCCCGGTCTATGCCACGCCATTTACCGCCTATCTGGTGCGTGACCGGCTCGAGGAGGCCGGACTGGCCGATCAGGTGGTGCTGCGCGAAGTGCCGCTGAACGGCCATGTCAGCCTGGGCCCGTTCGAGATTGATCTGGTCACCCTGACCCATTCCATTCCCGAACCCAATGGCCTCTTGATCGACACCCCGGCCGGGCTGGTCCTGCACACCGGCGACTGGAAGATCGACCCGGACCCGCTGATTGGCGAGGCCACCGATGCCCAGGCCCTGCGCAAGGCGGGCGAGCGCGGCATCCTCGCCATGGTGTGCGATTCCACCAATGTGCTGACCGAGGGCGAGGCCGGGTCCGAGCTTGGCGTGCGCGACGAGCTGATCCGCCTTGTGGGCGAGCAGAGCGGCCGGGTGGCGATTGCCGCCTTTGCCTCCAATGTGGCGCGCCTGCAAAGCGCCGTGCAGGCGGCGGAGGCCAATGGCCGCAGCGTCTGCCTGGTCGGGCGCTCCATGCACCGCATGATTGGCGCCGCGCGCCATATCGGCCTGTTTGCCGATGCCAGGCCCTTCATTGACGAAGAGGAGGCCGCCCGGCTGCCCCGCGCCAGGGTGCTTTATCTGTGCACTGGCAGCCAGGGCGAGCCGCGTGCGGCGCTGTCGCGCATTGCCGCGGGCATGCACCGCCATGTGAAGCTGAGCCCGGGCGATACGGTGCTGTTCTCCTCGCGGGTCATACCGGGCAATGAGAAAGCCATCTTTGCCTTGCAAAACCAGTTGGCCAGCCAGGGGGTTGCGGTGATTGGCGAAAAGGACCGGCACATCCATGTGTCCGGACACCCGTGCCGGGACGAATTGCGCCAGATGTATGCCTGGGCGCGCCCGCACATCGCCATTCCCGTGCATGGCGAACGCCGCCACCTCATCGCCCATGCCAGACTGGCGCGCGAGATGCAGGTGGCGCACGGCTTTGCGCCGCGCAATGGCGACATGATCGCCCTGTCGCAAGACGGCGCCGAACTGGTGGACGAAGTCCCGGCCGGGCGGCTTTACCGCGATGGCAGTGTGCTGAGCCCGGCCGAGGGCGGCGCCTTGCGCGAGCGCAAGAAGCTGGCCTTTGGCGGCAGTGTCTCCATTGCCCTGGCGGTGAATCAGGCCGGTCAGGTGGTGTCCGGCCCGGAAGCCAATCTCTATGGCCTGCCCGAGCCGGAGCAGGGCTTTGATGCGGCCGTTGAAACCCTGTGCGAAGCGGCGCACAATGCGGTGCAGGCCATGCCCCGGCATCTGCGCGGCGATGACCGGGCCATAGAGGACCTGGTGCTGCGCGCCGTGCGCCGGGCCGCCCCGCCGATCTGGGGCAAGCGCCCGCATGTGGACGTGATCGTGCTGCCGCTGGACTAGAGCACTTCCCGAAAAAGCCTGTCCCGGACCCCGATCCGGGATGGGAACCGGTTTTCGGATAAGAAGTGCGACAATAGGATAGAGTCCAGTTTTGATTCTATCAAAACGTGAGGTACTCTAGGGAGAAGACATGCAGATCGGCAGACTGAACCATATCGGCATTGCCACGCCGGATGTTGAGGCCGCGGCGCGCACCTGGGCGCAGCTTTATGGCGCCATCCGCGCCCATGACGCCTTTGACATGCCCAGGCAGGGTGTGCGGGTGAAATTCATCGACCTGCCCAACAGCCAGATCGAATTGCTGGAGCCCCTGGGCGAGGCCTCGCCGCTGACCGGGTTCTTGCAAAGGTTTCCGGCTGGCGGCCAGCACCATGTCTGTTTCGAGGTTGCCGACATTCTCGCCGCCCGTGACGCCATGGTTGAGCGCGGCGCCCGGGTGCTGGGCGATGGCGAGCCTTATATTGGCGCCCATGGCGTGCCGGTGATTTTTGTCCACCCCAAGGACACTGGCGGGGTGCTGGTGGAATTGATGCAGCAGCCGGAGGAGCACTGACCATGGGCATCGCCACAGGCATTGTCGCCTTCATCATCATCTGGTGGGCAACGCTGTTCGCCGTGCTGCCATTCTGGGTGCGCGGCCAGTGGGAGGAGGGCGCGGTTGACAATGGCTCCGAGCCTGGTGCCCCGGTGCAGCCGCATCTGTGGCGCAAATTCGCCATCACCACCCTCATCGCGGTGGGGCTTTGGGGCGTGGTGTATGTCATTATCACCTCGGGCGTGCTCGCTAGAATCCCGTTTGACTGGTTGTTTGGTGCGCCGCCACCCTGACGTAGGGAAATTTCTACCAAAGATACTCCATATCGCAGCAAATATTGCACAAATGCACGATTGATTTTGCAAAATTGGAATTATTTTCGTATCCCCCCTTGTGGTTTGGGGAATATGTCCGCATAATCCGTCAATCGGCGATGCTTGCTCGCTCGCTGATGATACTTGATGGCGTTTCCTAAACTTCGGCCGGGGCCTTGGCCCCAGCCGATTTTTTTGTGCATTCACACGGATTTGGCCCCGCAAAAACCCTTTCCCGTTTTCCTGCGGGGATAACGGCGCTTTTCTTAGAATAGCGGAGCTGTTTGAGACTCTGTAAAGGGCTTTCAAGGGGTGTGTGGGGCGCGCACGGCGGCAATCCTTGCACCGCTGAAGAGGCGCAAGGCCTTATGGGGCCTTGATTCACAATCTCATTCGTCCGTGCAGAGCCGTCTTTTATGGCCCCGCACAGCCTGATTATCCATCCCGGCGCTCTTGCGGGAACAGGTGCGGACTTATCCCCGCATGCCATGGCCCGAAATGGCCCGAAGTGGCTTAGTTTATGGTTGGTTCTGGTTCGAAAGTGTTCGAAACTGGCCTGTGAATGGCCTGCCGCATGGCCCGATCGCGGCAAAAAACAGGACATGCAGGCCGTGCCCCCTCATGGTGAGCCTGTCGAACCATGAGGGGCGGCCTTCACCCTTCGACTTCGCTCAGGGTGAGGCGGGGATGAACCGGAAGAGACGGGCCATGCGGCATTTCTCCCTCTCCCCTGTGGGGAGAGGGTTGGGTGAGGGGGCGCAGGTTTGCAGGATTTGCCTCGGCCCAGGATTCACTTTTAGCCTCAGAATCCCCTCAACCTAGCCTTCTCCCCAATGGGGAGAAGGGACTGACCACCGGCGAGAAGGGACTGCGCGCGGCATGCCCGGCACCCCTCATGGTGAGCCTGTTGAAGGGTGAGGGGCCCGCCCTTCCCGCCAGCACGGCCTTTCCTCCCCCGCAGGCGGGGGAGGTGGGCGCGCAGCGCTCGGAGGGGGCAGGCCATGGCCGGATTCCCCTTCGTCCATTTCCCCCGCAGGCGGGGAAGAGGTGATCTTCACTCGCCGACGGGTTCAGGACGAGGCGGGCGGCAGCACCAGGGCGTGTTTCTTGCGGCCGATGGAGAGTTTCAGGCCGTCGCGCCCGGCAAGGTCTTGCCCGCTCACCCTGGCCTGCACGTCGCGCACCGGTTCGCCGTCGAGCTTGAGCGCCCCGGCCTTGATGTGGCGTTTGGCTTCGCCGCGCGAGGCGGCCAGTCCGGCGCGCACGCACAGTGCGGTCAGGGCCGCGCCGTCGCGCATTTCGTCCGCTTCCAGGTGCACCTGCGGCAGCGCCCCGCCAGCACGGCCCTGCTCGAACACGGCGCGGGCGGTCTGTTCGGCTTCCCGGGCGGCCTGTTCACCGTGCAGCATGGCGGTGCAGGTATTGGCCAGGGCAATCTTGGCGGTGTTGATCCCGGCCCCCTGCAGAGCCTCATAGCGGCGGATCTCGTCCAGCGGCAGATCGGTGAACAGGCGCATGAAGCGGCCCACGTCCGCATCTTCGCAATTGCGCCAGAACTGCCAGTAGTCATAGGGCGGCAGCATGCTGGCATTGAGCCACACCGCGCCCTTGGCGGTCTTGCCCATCTTGCTGCCCGATGCGGTGGTAATCAGTGGCGCGGTAAAGCCAAACGCCTTTTCTTCTTCGCGCTCGCCGCCCTGTTCCTCGGCCTTGACCTTGCGGATCAGTTCGCGGCCATTGACGATATTGCCCCACTGGTCCGAACCGCCCATTTGCAGGCGGCAGCCATAGCGCTTGTTGAGCTCGAGAAAGTCATAGGCCTGCAACAGCATGTAATTGAACTCGAGAAAGCTCATCTCCTGCTCGCGGTCGAGGCGGCGCTTGACGCTTTCCAGCGCAATCATGCGGTTGATCGAAAAATGCCGGCCATAGCCGCGCAAGAACGCGATATAGCCCAGCTCGTCCAGCCAGTCGGCATTGTCGACCATGATCGCGCCGGTGTCTGAATCGTCAAAGCGCAAAAAGCGCGAAAACACCGCCTTCAGGCTGTCCTTGTTGGCCTGGATTTCGGCTTCGCTGAGCACCGGGCGGGCCTTGTCCTTGTC
>JALWUB010000249.1 GCA_026993275.1 Robiginitomaculum sp.
GGATACCGGCGCGCACCTGCGCCCGCAGGCCCGCCACCCGCACCATGTAGAACTCGTCGAGATTGGAGCCGGAGATGGACAGAAAGCGCAGCCGCTCCAGCAGCGGGTGGCAGGTGTTTTCCGCCTCCTGCAGCACCCGCATGTTAAACTGCAGCCAGCTCAGTTCGCGGTTGAGAAAGCGCTCTGGCGATTGCGCCAGCGCGCGGGCATCCGTGATGCTGTCAACAGCCATGGCCTGCCCTTTTCTCTTCCTCTGCGCCAGCGCCAAGGACAGGCGCGGGGTCGAACAGGTCCGGCGGCCGCGGCGCCTCGCTTTGCATCTGCGCCAGCACCGTGCGCACCAGAGGCAGCCGCACATTGCGGCGCTCCTCATGGCCCAGCGCGTGAATGCGCTCGACAAGCGCCAGCGCCGCCGCGGTGGAGCGCTCCATGCGCGCCAGCAGATAGGGGATGACCGGTGCATCCGGGACAATCTGGCGGTCGGCAAACAGCTTTTTCAGAATGCCGGTCAGCACCACGTCGTCGGGCTCGAAAATCTGCACATGCTGCATGGCCGCCAGGCGCGAGCGCAAATCCGGCATCTGCACCCGCCACAGGCGCGGCGGCTGGCGGCCGCTCAACAGCACGCGCACGGCGCCGTCTGCCGCTGCATTGATCAGGCGGAACAAGGCCTGCTCCCGCGTCTGCCCCTGCAGCTGTTCCGGCACGTCCTCCAGCAACAGCGCGCCCGTCAGGGTGCGCGGCAAGTCTGCAAGCGTGGCCTGCACCGCGCCGCTTTTGCGGGCCCAGATCCGGGCAAGATGGGTCTTGCCACAGCCCGGCGGGCCGCTCAGGGCCAGCATGCCGCCCGGCCAGTGCTGCCATGCCGCCAGCGCCTTGCGCGCCAGGGCATTGCTCTGGCCCTCAACAAGGGTTTCGGCGCGGTATGGCCCGCCTCTTGGCGTCAGATCGAGCCACAGCTGACGGCTGCTCATGATTGCGCCTCACTGCAAACGGGCAGTCAGCCCGATGGCTTCATTGTCCAGAATCACGCCCTTTTGCGCCAGCAGCCGGGCCAGTTGTTCTTCTGTGCCGGTAAAGGTCAGGGTCAGCAAGGCGCCATCCCTGGCGAATGCGTCAAGACGCGCTTCCTCAACGATGGACACCCCGCCAAGGGCATCGCGCAAGCGCTGCCATTGCGCCAAGCTGTCATAGAGCACGCTGAGGCGCACGCTCTGGCGTTCGCCGCCGCGCACCATGGCCTCGCGCTTCCACCGGGTTTGCAGGGCATCGGCGAGTTTGCGCGCCGCATCCCCGAGCGCCGCGCGCAGTGCAACGGACGGGCGCGCGCCCAGCGGCGCAAACCCCTCGAACGGCCCGATATTGGCTATGGCCTCCACCCCTTGCGCGCCAACATGGACACGGTGCGCCTCGACCTGCACCGCGTCCGGCCCTTCGGGCTCTGCACTGGCCACAACAATATCGCTGATGCCGGTGCGGCGCGCCAGCGCCTCGAGCGCCAGCGAATCGAGCCGTCTCATGGCCTGCGCGTCCACATCCCTGGCCACCACCACCGGCACCAGGTCATCCTGGACCCCGCGCACCGCAAACGCCCGCGCAAACGGATTGTCTGCCGGGGCCGCCGGATCCGCCGCGCCGCCGTGCCACAGGGCCACCACCAGCACCGGGCTGGACTGGGTTTCCACAAAGGGCAGATGATGGGCGCGCAGGAAGGCGCGCACCAGATCTGCATCAAAATTGACATCCAGGCGCGCCAGATAGCGTGTGGCGCTGCGCTTTTCGTTGGAAATTTCGATATTGGCGACCAGGCCCTTGGCCATTTCCGGGGTGATTTCCAGCGGCGGATCGAGGGCCAGGCGGTCCTCGGGAAGAGCCAGGCGGTCAAGCAGTTGGTAGGCCGCGCGGACAATCCCGGCGCTGAGCGCCCGCTCGCGCGCCTCGGTGGCGGTCTTGCCATATGCATCAATGGCGATGCCACTGATTCTGAACGGATCGCCCGCCATGGCGGCGCCCGCGGCAGCAAGGCCGCACAGGACAGTCAGAACGAGCAGGGCATGACGCATGGCTGGCCTTCAGGCATTCCAACGGGACGGCTGCAGTATAGACGCCGGGCGGCGCGGATTGAAAGATGCATCTTGCGCCTATTCTCACTATGGGCTTTGGTCACCCGGCGCCGGGGAATCACCTGCGCCCGCCGGAAAGGACCATGCCGATGCCGGACAAGCCCCCAGGACTGAGTTATGCCCAGGCCGGTGTGGACATTGATGCCGGCGCGGCGCTTGTCGGCATGCTGCGGCCGCTGGCGCGCCAGACCCGTCGCCCGGGCGCCGATACGGACCTTGGCGGCTTTGGCGGCGCCTTTGACCTCAAGGCCGCAGGCTATGCAGACCCGGTGCTGGTTTCGGGCACCGACGGCGTCGGCACCAAGCTGAAGCTCGCCATTGAGAGCGCGCACACCGGCACGCTGGGCATTGACCTGGTTGCCATGTGCGTCAACGACATTCTGGCGCAGGGCGCCGAGCCGCTGTTTTTCCTCGATTATTTTTCCTGCGGCACGCTGGACCCCGAAGCCGCCGCCAGGGTCATTGCCGGGATTGCCGAAGGCTGCAAGCAGGCCCGCTGCGCCCTGATTGGCGGCGAAACCGCCGAAATGCCCGGGCTTTACGGCGGCAAGGACTTTGACCTGGCGGGCTTCGCCGTCGGCGCGGCGGAGCGCGGCGCCCTGTTGCCGCGCACCCAGGCGCTCAAGCCCAAAGATGCGCTGGTCGCCCTAGCCTCTTCGGGGCCGCATTCCAATGGCTATGCGCTGATTCGCGCCATTGCCGACCGCGCCGGGCTTGGCTGGAATGCCCCGGCGCCATTTGCGCCGGGCAAGACCCTGGCCGAAGCCCTGCTGGAGCCGACACGCATCTATGTGCGCGCGCTGCTGCCGCTGATCCGCGCCGGGCGCATCAAGGCACTGGCGCACATCACCGGCGGCGGCCTGATCGACAACCCGCCGCGCATGCTGCCCGCATCCCTGCAAGCGGTCATTGATGACAGCTCGTGGACGCTGCCGCCGGTCTTTGCCTGGCTGGCGCAAACAGGCGGCCTGAGCCAGCGCGAACTGCGCCGGACCTTCAATTGCGGCATCGGCATGCTCGCCGTGGTGGATGACAGTGCGGCGCAGTCCGTGGTGGACGATCTGAACGCTGCCGGCGAGAACGCCTGGGTTGCCGGAGCCTTGCGCGCGGCCAGCGCATGAGCGTGCCCGCCGCCATCTTGATTTCCGGGCGCGGCTCCAACATGCTGGCCCTGATCGAGGCGTGCAAAGCGCCAGACTTTCCGGCGCATATCGTCCAGGTCATCTCCAACCGCCCGCAGGCCCCCGGCCTGGACATTGCACGGCAGCACGGCATCGACACACGCGTTGTCGATCATACGGATTTTGCCAGCCGCGCCGCATTTGACCAGGCCCTCGGCAGAGCCTTGCGCGAAAGCGGCGCGCACCTGGTCTGCCTGGCCGGTTTCATGCGCCTGCTGGGGCCGGATCTGGTGCATGCCTGGCACGGGCGCATGATCAATATCCACCCCTCCCTTCTGCCCGCCTTCAAGGGCCTGAACACCCATGAGCGCGCCCTTCAGGCCGGTGTCAGCGAGCATGGCTGCACCGTGCACTTTGTCAGCGCAGGCATGGATGAAGGCCCCGTCATCGGCCAGGAAAGCGTGCCGGTGAAGCCCGAAGATACGCCGCAAACGCTGGCCCGGCGGGTGCTGGAGGCGGAACACCGCCTCTATCCGGCCTGCCTGCGCGCCCTCGCCCAGGGCCGCATCACCCCGCAATCCCCGCAGATACAATCCTGACGGGCGCAATCTGTGGTGAAAATGTCACATCAGGCCTGTATTTCCCGTTGACAGGCTGTGCAAAGCTGGCGTTTTGCCCGGCAAAGGCATAAGAGATTCCATCATTTTTTCAACATGACAAACTGGTCATTTTCCAGTTGAAACACGGGACATTGCTCACATGATCGCTTCATCCAGACCACGCCTCGCCCGCCTTGCCGCAACCGTCAGCATTGCCGCCCTGGCCCTTGGCGGCGCCATGGCCCTGCCCGCCGCGGCCCAGGACAGCACCAATGCCACCAATGACAACGGCCTGGACGTGATTATCGTCACCGCGCAAAAGCGCGCCGAGAACATTCAGGACGTGCCGATTTCCGTCGACACCATGAAAGGCGACGTGCTGGACGATATCCTCTCTGGCGGCGATGACATTCTGGCCCTGTCCGCGCGCATTCCCAGCCTCAACATCGAATCTTCCAATGGCCGCGTGGCGCCGCGGTTTTACATTCGTGGCCTCGGCAATACCGACTTTGACCTGGCCGCCTCGCAGCCGGTCTCGGTAATCATGGACGACGTGGTCATGGAAAACGTCGCCCTGAAGAGCTTTCCGCTGTTTGACATCAAGCAGGTGGAAGTGCTGCGCGGGCCGCAAGGCACCCTGTTTGGCCGCAACACCCCGGCCGGGATCGTCAAGTTCGATTCGGTCCGCCCGAGCCAGGACTTCACCATCGACACCTCGCTCAGCTGGGGCCGCTACAACACCCAGCGCTTTACCGGCGCCGTGGGCGGCGGCCTGATCAAGGACAAGCTGGCGGTGCGCATTTCCTCGCTCTACGAACACCGCGACAACTGGGTGGACAATGGCTTCACCAACGAGAAGAACGTCATGGGCGGCTTTGACGACATTGCCGGGCGCATCCAGTTCCTGTTCACGCCGACAGAACGCTTCAGCGCCCTGTTCCTCGCCCAGGGCCGGTCGCTGGACGGCAACACCGCGACCCTGTTCCGCGCCAATATTTTCAACACCGGCAGCAACAAGCTGAACCAGAACTTCATCCGCGACACGGTGTTTTTCGATGGCGGCGACAACAACAAGCAGACCTATGACAATCACGGCCTGACCGCGAAACTCGCCTATGAGGCCGATGGCTTCACCATCACCTCGATCACCTCGCGCCAGGCGGTGCATGGCTCGTCCATTGGCGATATCGATGGCGGCTATGGCGCCGTCTTCCTGCCGGGCGGCGGCGGGCCGGGCTTCATCCCCTTCCCGTCCACCACCGAAGGGTCGATCAAGTCCCACACCCAGTTCACCGAAGAATTCCGCATTGCCAGCAATGGCAGCGGGCCGGCCAAGTGGCAAATGGGCGCCTACTACTTCAACATGGACCTGCGGCTGGGCACCAACCCGTTCTTCGTGCCCGAAACCGTGCTCAAGCAGTCCAACAATTCCTGGGCGGTGTTTGGCCAGGGCAGCTATGACCTGACCGACCGCCTGACGGTGACCGCCGGGGTGCGCTACACCGAGGACAACAAGACCCTGCAGCCGGTTCAGGTCAACCTGCCGGTGCAGCCGGTCAACCTGTCCGGCAACAAGGTCAGCTGGGATGCCAGTGCCACCTATGCCGCGACCGATTATGTCAACGTCTATGCCCGCGCCGCCCGCGGTTTCCGGGCGCCGTCCATTCAGGGCCGGGACGTGGCCTTCTTTGGCCAGCCCTCGACGGCCAAGTCCGAAGTCATCGATTCATACGAATCCGGCTTCAAGTCCGAGCTTCTGGACAACACCCTGCGCTTCAATGCGGATGTCTATTATTACCGCATCAAGAACATGCAGCTCACCGCCATTGGCGGCGGCGGCAATTTCAACCGCCTGGTCAACGCCAACAAGGGCATTGGCTATGGCTTTGAGGGTGATCTGCAATGGGTGCCCACCCCCAGCTTCACCATGACGGCGGGCTTTGCCTACAACCACACCTCGCTGCACGACAAGACCCTGACCACGCCGCCTTGCGGCTCGGGCCTGTGCACGCCGCTGGATCCGCTGGATGCCAATGGCAATGCCATTCTTGACCGCAACCCGTTCCCGCAGGCGCCCAAATACACCGCCAACATGACGGC
>JALWUB010000250.1 GCA_026993275.1 Robiginitomaculum sp.
AATTGACCAGCACCAGGGTGTTGTCCGGAGACAGGCCGCGCAGATTGGCCGGGCGGATCAGAGTGGCCGCGTCGGAAATCGGCTGCCGGTTGACGTTGTAGGACGGCACCGCCAGGCGGATCACGTCAGTCATTTCCGTGGCGCCATGATCGATCAGGTCTTCGCTGGTGATCACGTCCACTGGCGCCGGCGTATCAGCAGCAGAACGCGCATTGCGGCGGGTGCCGGTGACGACGATCTGCTCTTCCTTTACGCTCTCTTCCTGGGCAAAAGACGCTGTCGTCCCAAAGGCGCTGATCATCAGCGCCGATGCCCCCATTAACAGGATTTTTCTTTTCATGTGTCTCCCCAAAACTGGTTACAGTCAGGTCCTCTTGTCACAATTAACAATCGGTAATGCTTCGGGCATTGAGCGCGGCAAAGCAATATGCGCAAGTGCTTAATTATCAGAATTCCGGGCAAATATGCCCTCGCAAGAGACATTTGCCGCGAAGTGTGGCATAAACGCCACAGATTTGAACTGTTTGAGCAATAAACTATTGCCCCTGATGCCGTTTTGCGCACCCAGATGCGCTTGAAAGCCTGGTTTTGCGAATCTCCTGGCGGCACTGGAAAGGATGCTTGTTCCCCTGCATGGCTTTGCCTATGGTGCCGCGCGGCAATGCAGGGCGCATACCCCGGCACGGCTGCTCTGGTTTGTGGAACACGCTTGGCTTTGTCTGAACATGTCTGACCCCACCCGCACCTATCTTGATTTTGAGCGGCCCATTGCAGAGCTTGAAAACAAGATCGAGGAGCTCGAAGGCCTGAGCAATGCCGAAGGGGGCGTCAACACCTCCGAAGAGGTGGAAAAACTGCGTGGCAAGGCTGCTGCCCTGCTCAAGAACACCTATTCAGACCTGAGCGCCTGGCAGAAAACCCAGGTGGCCCGGCATCCGGCGCGCCCGCAATTCGAGCATTTCCGCGCGGCTCTGATCGACGAGTTTTGCGAATTGCGCGGTGACCGCTGCTTTGGCGATGACCGGGCGCTGATTGGCGGGCTTGGCCGGTTCCGCGGACGGGCGGTGATGGTCATTGGCCATGAAAAGGGCCATGACACCAAGACCAGGCTCGAGCACAATTTTGGCATGGCGCGCCCCGAAGGCTACCGCAAGGCGGTGCGGCTGATGGACATGGCCGAGCGTTTCGGTCTGCCGGTGCTGAGTTTTATCGACACGGCCGGGGCCTATCCCGGCGTTGGCGCCGAAGAACGCGGCCAGGCCGAGGCCATTGCCCGCTCGACGCAGAAATGCCTGTCCCTGGGCGTGCCGATGATTGCCCTGATCACCGGCGAGGGCGGATCTGGCGGTGCCGTCGCCATTGCCGCCGCCAACAGGGTGCTGATGATGGAGCACGCCATTTACTCGGTGATCTCCCCCGAAGGCTGCGCTTCGATCCTGTGGCGTGATTCTGCCCGCGCCAAGGATGCCGCCGCGGCCATGAAAATTACCGCGCAGGATCTGCTGGATCTGCATATCATTGATGGCATCGTTCCTGAACCGGTCGGCGGCGCGCACCGGCACGCCAAGGCGGCGATTCACGCTGCGGGGGAACAGATTGCGGCGGCACTGGCGGAGCTCGACGGCCTGTCTGCCGATGACTTGCGGGCCCAGCGCAAGAGCCGGTATCTGCAGATCGGCCGGAGCCTGGCCTGACCGGCCTGTTCTTATTGCCCATGCTGGGTCTTTTCCCAGTGAAAAGGACGCTTGAAGAGATCATGAACGGCCTTGGTCATGGCCCAGCTTTGCAAGGGCCAGTAGAGCACGGCGCCAAGAATATCCCACACCGTGAACCGCACGCCTGCGCGCTGGCCGCCCGCATGGAGCAGGGCGCCGCCTATAGCAAAGCCCGCCAGCGCCAGCGCCATATCGGCTGGCCGCAGCATCATGCCGGTCCAGGGGGAGAGGAGCAGACCTGCGGCAATGAGTATGGAAAACGAGGCATGCCCCAGCGCGGCAAACACGCTGGTGCCGAGCGTCATGGCCATGGAAAACGCGCCCGCCAGGGCATTGCAGCCCGCCGGGCGGCGCATATGCACGCCCAGGGTTTGCAGATACCCCTTGAGCCAGCGTGAGCGCTGCCGCTTCCAGGGCCGCAATCGGCTTACCGCCTCTTCCATGGTTGGCGGAGCAATGACGCCAAGGCGCCAGCCCTTGGCGCTCAGCCGGTAGCCCAGATCAGCGTCTTCCGTGACATTGTAAGGGTCCCAGCCATGCACCTGCTTAAGGGCGCTGCGGCGAAAGTGATTGCTGGTGCCGCCAAGCGGAAAGGGCAGGCCCAGCCGTGTCATCGCGGGCAGCAGCACGTGAAAATGGGCGGCATATTCAAGCGCAAACTGGCGCGTCAGCCAGTTGCGGCCCGCATTGTAATAGCCCAGCGGCGCCTGCACGCAGCCCAGCCTGCCGTCCCCGTCCTGTGCGAACGCATGAGCGGCATGCAGCAATTGGTCCGGATGCGGGCGGTCTTCCGCATCAAAAATGGTCACCAGCTCGCCACGGGCGCGCGCCAGGCCGGCATTGAGCGCCTTGGGCTTGGTTGTCGGCCCAAGCTTTGCTGCAAGGATGATTTCCCAGTGCGCCCCGGCCTGCAGCGCTGTGGCGGCACTGATGGTTTGCCGGTCGCCGGCTTCAAGCAGCAGTTTGATATCAAGCTTGTGTTTTGGATAATTGAGGGCAGAGATGGCGGCAAACAAATCATCCAGAACGGCGCTTTCCTGATAAAGCGGGATCAGAATGGTATAGACCGGCAGGCGCGCGCCAGGCCGCGGAGGTTTTGGCGGTGCAGTGGTCACCGCCAGCACCAGAACGATGGCGCGAAACAGGATGGACGCGGCAAAAAACAGCCACAGAAAATGGTGCAGCATCACCGCCATGGCATGCGGCGCCAGCAGCGTCAGCCCGGCCAGATACGTGGCTGCACCCAGAAGGGCTGCCCTTTGCGGCCGGGTCAGGCCCAGCGCCGCCGAGGCCAGCGGGTCCGTATGGTGCAAATGACCGGCAGCCCGGGCAATCGCGCTACGTGGCGGTCTGCGCACCTGCGCGCCGCGCCGGAAAAAAGCGTCCGGAACAGGCAGAGCAGCGCCGCCATCGCGCCGCAAGGCGCGTGCCTTCCCCAAGTCTTTCACCCCGATACTCCCCGTGCCCGTGTAATAGCATTGCTGCACGGATAAGGCGAATCATTTTCATTCGTGGATAATCGGCGCCGACGGGCCTCAGCGCATGGCGCGCGGAGCGCGCACGGTGAAGCGGACCTGATCGCGGACCGCACCCCCCTGATCTTTCAGCACCAGGCGATGCTGTCCGGGCGTGGGAAACCACAGGCTGTTTGCGGCCAGGATGTGCGCATCAAGCTCCAGATGCAATCCGGCAGCGGCGCCCTTGACCTGCAGAAAAATGGCCTGATTGGCCCGCGGAATGTCCGGATCCAGGGCAATGATGGCGCCGGAGGCCGGGCGCACGATATGGGCAGGGCGGCTTGCGGGCGGCACGGCGGTTACGGTGTCCATGGTGGTGCCTTTCATGAACACCTCCCGCCGGGGCGGCTCGATAGTCCCGGCGAAATGCACGTCTCTTGTGCTCACGCTCTCTGGCGGAGGCGGAGCGCCCGAATCCTGCCCTTCCTGGACAAAACTGATGATCTCATGCCAGAGCGGTGCCGCACCGGAAACACCGCTGACCCCGTGCATGGGATCGCCCTCGAAATTGCCGACCCAGACGCCAACAGTGTAGTCACGGCTGTAGCCTATGCACCAGTTGTCACGCATGGCCTTGGACGTGCCGGTCTTGACCGCGCTCCAGAAGGGGGTGTTCAGATGGTTGGCCATGCCAAAGGTCAGAACCCGTGCGGCACGGTCCGAAAGCATGCTGGACACGATATAGGCCGCGGCTTCATCGACGACGCGCCGCGGCGCTTCCGCTGTCTCGTCAGCACGCACCCGCAGCGGCGAGAAGACGCCGCCATTGGCCAGGGTGCGATAGGCATTGACCTGTTCGGCGAGGCTGACTTCGGCGGAGCCAAGCGCCAGCGAAAAGCCGTAATAACTGCCATCGCGGGTGATGCCGCTATAGCCCAGCTTATGCAGGCGCGCCCGGAAGGGCTCCACGCCGGTGAGCAGGAGTGTGCGCACGGCCGGAATGTTCAGAGAATTGCCGAGCGCCGTGCGGACGCTGACCAGTCCCTTATAGCCATGGTCATAATTTTGCGGCACATAGAGCCCGCCCCTGGTTTGCAGGTGAATGGGCGCATCATCAAGCAAGGACGCAGCGGTCAGGTAACGCCGCTCCAGCGCCAGCGCATAAAGATGCGGCTTTAACGTCGAGCCCGCCTGGCGGTGTGCCCGCACGCCATCGACAAAAGGCGAGCGTGAGCTAGCCGTGTTGGCGCCAACCCAGGCGAGCACATTGCCGGTGGCATTCTCTACCACCAGCACGGCGCCATCGCGGACATTGCGGTGGGCCAGCCGCGCCAGCTGTTGCGCCAGGGCATTGCGGGCAAAGCGCTGCAGCCGTGCATCCAGTGTCGTGCGCACGTCTTCATGCTGCCCGGCCAGCAGCCTTGCCGCCAGGTGCGGCGCCAGATCTGGCACGGATGGCGGGGCCTTTGCGCGCGCCAGCATGCCCTGCAAGGCCTTTTCCGGACCGGTGCAATCGGCATCCCCGTCTTGCGCCCTTGCCAGCGCGCACACATGCCTGCGCAGGCGCGCCGGGCTGGCATTGGGCGCGGGCAGGAGCGCGGCCAGCGCCAGGCTTTCATTGCGGGTCAGGCCCGCCGGAGCCTTACCCAGCAGCACATTGGCCGCAGCGGTGATGCCCTCGATCTCGCCGCGAAAGTTCAGCATGTTGATGTAGGCTTCAAGGATCTGCGCCTTGCTCCAATGCCGCTCCAGCGCCAGCGCATAGCGCGCCTGGCGCAGCTTGCCTGGCCAGGTGCGCCGCACCGGAGATTTGCGGGCCTGCAGCAATGTGGCCAGCTGCATGGTGATGGTGCTGGCGCCACGCCGCGGCTTGCCCCGGATATTGTTCCACAGGGCCCCGGCGACGGCGCGCCCGTCAATGCCGTGATGATGGTAGAAGCGCCGGTCCTCGGCCGCGATCAGGGCGGCGGGCAGGGAAGGAGACATTTCCTTCAGCCCGGCCCATTTGCCCCGGCGCACGGAAAAATCCGTGCGGCGCGCGGACAGCACAAGGCCATGGCGGTCCAGCAGCACCACGCTGGACGGCCGCCAGTGAGCCTTGACGGTCTCATAAGTGGGCACTTCGCCCGGTGCGCTCCACCAGGCCAGCAGGGTCAGTCCGGCCAGCAGCACCGCGGCACCAAGCCCGATGGCGCGGCGCCCCGTCATGGCTGGGCAGAGGCCACATGCAACGGCGCCAGTGGCACTTCGCCAAACATTTCGGGTACATACATGGCCTCGACGCGCGTTGGCGGCAGGTTGAAATCGCCGCTGCTGTTGAGCCGCAGCGTGTAGTCGAAACTGAATGTGCCCTTGGGCACAAAGCGGTAATAGGCATGGTAGGCGTCTGGCCGGCGCTCTTCGAACACCGGCCAGGCCTTGCCATCCCGGCGTTCACCGCGCCGCAGCAATGCGGAATCGCCGCCTAGGCCGCTGCCCAGGATTTGCGCGCCTGCCGGCACCGGATCATTGATCGCCACCCAGCTCATGTCCGACTGCGCCGTCACTTCGATATGCACGCGCATGACGTCGCCGCTTTGCCACTGCCCCGGTTTCGCCTGGCTGACCGGCGTGATGGTGCGCTTGATGGCATAGCCCGTGGACAGCGGGGCCTTGAGCGGAATCGCCGCCCTGGCGGTGATGAAGGCCCACGGCG
>JALWUB010000251.1 GCA_026993275.1 Robiginitomaculum sp.
CGGCGCAAAGGCTCTATGAGGGCGTCAGCCTTGGTGGCGAGACGGTGGGCCTGATCACCTATATGCGGACCGACAGCGTGCAGATGACCGGCGAAGCCATCAGCCAGGCCCGCGCCATGATCAAGGAGCGCTTTGGCGACGCCTATTTGCCGCCCAAACCGCGGATTTACAAGTCAAAAGCCAAGAACGCCCAGGAAGCGCACGAGGCCATCCGCCCGACCTCGTTTTTGCGCCATCCCGATGATTTGCCCCTGTCAGGCGATGAAGCCAGGCTCTATGCGCTGATCTGGAAGCGCGCCTGTGCCAGCCAGATGGAAAGCGCCCGCCTGGAGCGCACCACCATCGAACTGGAGGACGAAAGCGGCAAGACCGGTTTGCGGGCCAGCGGCACGGTTGTGCTGTTTCCTGGCTTTCTGAGTCTTTATGCCGAAGGCCGGGACGATGAAAAGGAAGAGGGGCAGGCCAAACTGCCCCGGCTTGAAGAGGGCACGCCCGTGCAGGTCGAAGCGGTCAAGGCCGAGCAGCACTTCACCCAGCCGCCGCCGCGCTTTACCGAAGCCTCGCTGGTCAAGCGCATGGAGGAGCTGGGCATAGGCCGCCCTTCGACCTATGCCTCGATCATGCAGGTGCTGCAGGACCGCGATTATGTGACGCTGGAGAAAAAGCGTTTTGTGCCGCGGGACAAGGGCCGGGTGGTCACGGCGTTTCTGGAAAACTTCTTTTCCCGTTATGTGCAATACGATTTCACCGCCGATCTGGAAAAACGCCTCGATGCGGTCAGTACCGGCGAGCTGGACTGGAAAACCCTTCTGAAGGATTTCTGGAAAGAGTTTTCCGCAGCCGTGGCGGAGATTGCGGACTTGCGCGTCAGCCATGTTCTGGATGCGTTGGACGAGGCGCTGGCGCCGCACCTGTTTCCGCACGCCGAAGACGGGCCGGACCCGCGCATCTGCCCCAAATGCGGGGATGGCCGTCTTGGCCTGAAACTCAGCCGTTATGGCGCCTTTATCGGCTGTTCCAATTACCCCGAATGCCGATATACGCGCCCGCTTTCCAAGGCAGAGGGGGAAGCCGGAGATGGCGAGGCGGCGGATGAAATCCTGGGCACGGATCCGGAAACCGGCTTGCCGGTCTTGCTGCGCACCGGGCGGTTTGGCCCTTATGTGCAGCTTGGTGAGGAGGGCAAGCCCAAACGTGCCAGCCTGCCCAAGACCTGGCCGCCGGATACCATGACGCTGGAGCGGGCCTTGAAACTGCTCAGCCTGCCGCGCCAGGTGGGGCTGCACCCGGAAGACGGCGAAATGATCACCGCTGCCATTGGCCGCTATGGCCCTTATGTGCACCACGCCAAGACCTATGCCAATTTGCCCAATGTGGAGGACGTGTTCGAAATCGGCCTCAACCGCGCCGTCGATGTGCTGGCGGAAAAACGCAAGAACGGCCGCGCCGCGCCCAGCGCTCTCAAGGAGTTGGGTAACCATCCCGAAACCGGCAAGCCGGTGCGGGTGATGAGCGGGCGCTATGGGCCTTATGTGAAGTATGAACGCATCAACGCCACCTTGCCCAAGGGCATGGAGCCGGAGTCGGTTACCATGGAACAGGCGCTGGAACTGATCGCCGCAAAGGCGAAAAAGCCGAAAAAGCGCAAGACCAAAAGCAAGGCAAAACCCAAGGCAACGGCCAAATCCTGACCCCCAAATCCTGACGGAGCCTCATGGCCCTGAAAACGCGCATTCTTGACCTTCTGAAAACCCGCGACAAGGGGATGGACAAGCGCGAACTGGCGCGGGCCTTGAAGCTGAAAGGCGCGGCAAGGCAAGAGTTGAAAGACGCCCTGCGAGCCTTGGAAAAGGCCGGCAGGATTGAACGCACGGGGCAGCGCAAATATGTGCTGGCCGGCCGTTTGCCGTCTGTCTTTGTTGCCGAGTTTTACGACCGGGATCTGGACGGTGAATTGCTGGCCCGGCCATTGCACTGGGACCGGGCCGCACCGCCGCCGCCCATTGTTCTGGCCCCGGGAGAGGCCGATGGCGGCAAGGGCGGTGCAGCCATCGGCATTGGCGACAAGGCGCTGATCCGGGTGAGCCGCGACGAGGCCGGCTACCAGGCCCGCATTGTCAAGAAACTCTCGCAAGGGCTGGCCCGGCGCATTCTCGGCGTGGCCCACAAGGTGCGCGGCGGTGTCGAAATCACGCTGACCATGAAGAAGGCGCGCCGCCCTCTGGTGCTCAGGTCGCAGGATGAAGACAAGGTCAGCGATGGCGACCTGATCATTGCCGCCCCGGTGCGCGAGCGCCGGCATGGCGCCATGATGGTGCGCCTGGTCGAGCGCCTGGGCGATGCCAGTGCGCCCCGCGCCGCCAGCATGATCGCCCTGGTCGAACATGACATTCCGCAAGGATTTTCCGATGAGGAGCTGGCCCAGGCCGAAGCCGCGCGGGCGCCGGACCTGGGGACGCGCACGGACTTGCGCACGCTGCCGCTGGTGACCATCGACCCTGATGACGCCAAGGATTTTGATGATGCCATCCATGCCCGCGCCGATGATGATGCGGCCAACACGGACGGCTGGATCATCACCATCGCCATTGCCGATGTCGCCGCCTTCGTGCCCGAGGGCTCGCCACTGGACAGGGGGGCTGAAAAGCGCGGCAATTCGGTCTATCTGCCCGATCAGGTGGTGCCGATGCTGCCTGAACGCCTGTCCAATGAATTGTGCAGCCTGCGCCCTGATGAGGACAGCGCCTGCATGGCGGTGCAGATCACCCTGGATGCCGAGGGAAACATGCTGCGCCATCATTTCATGCGCGCCCTGATGCGCTCGCGGGCGCGGCTGTCCTACAGCCAGGCGCAAAGCGCCATTGACGGCAAGCCCGACGATGTGACCGCGCCCATTCTGGACAGCGTTCTGAAGCCCTTATGGGGCGCGTATGGGGCGCTGAAACGCGCCCGGGCTAGGCGTGCGCCGCTGGATATCGAGAGCGAAGAGCGCAAGGTGCGGGTCGATCAGAGCGGGCACATCGTGTCCATCACCAAGGCGCCGCGTTTTGATGCGCACAAGCTGGTGGAAGAGTTCATGATTGCCGCCAATGTCTGTGCCGCGCAAACCCTGGAAAACAGGCGCACGCCGCTGATTTACCGGGTCCATGAGGCGCCAAGTCAGGAAAAACTCGATGCCCTGTCGGATTTCTTGCGCACCATTGGCATCACATGGTCCAGGGGCGAGCGGGTTACCACCAAACGCTTCAATGATCTGCTGCACCGGGCGCGCAAGACCCCCTATGGCGACATTGTCAATGAAATGGTGCTGCGCACGCAGATGCAGGCCATTTATGACACCCGCAATATCGGCCATTTTGGCCTCAATTTGAGGAGTTATGCACATTTTACCTCGCCCATCCGACGCTATGCGGACCTGACCATTCACCGCGGCCTGATCCGCGCCTGCGGCTTTGGCGATGACGGCGCCAGCGATAGCGGGCTGAGCCGCCTTTCGGGCATTGCTGAAAGCATCACCGCGCTGGAGCGCCGCGCCATGGCCGCCGAGCGCGACGCCACCGATCGCTATATCGCCAGCTATCTGAGCGAGCGTGTTGGCACGGTCTTTCCGGCGCGCATTACCGGCGTCACCCGCTTTGGCCTGTTCCTGCGCCTGGACGAAACCGGGGCCGACGGGTTTGTGCCCATCCGCAGGCTTGGGCATGAATTCTTTATCCATGACGAAAAGGCCCATGCGCTGATTGGCCGCGATACTGGCGGCCGTTACCAGCTGGGGCAAAAGGTCGAGGCCAAGCTGCTCGAAGCCGTGCCGCTGACCGGGGGGCTGCTGTTCGAAATGCTGACCCCGCCGGTGCCGGGCAAGCGCCCCGCACGCCATGGCCGCTCAGGGGGCGCACCCCGGCGCAAGCGGCGCTGATGGCTGGAGTGCCCGGCAACATGACCGGCAGCGACCCTTCGGCTGTGCCGCGCCGGGGCAGGGCGGTGCGCCCCCGGCTCTCGGCGTCGCTGATCTTGCTGCGCGGGCCGAAGGACAATCCGCAGATCTTGATGGGCAGGCGCGCCGCCGGGCACGGCTTCATGCCGTCAAAAATTGTCTTTCCCGGTGGCCGGGTCGAGCGCAGCGACAGTTTCGCGCCGGTGGCAACGCCCTTGCCGCCGGAAATCTCAGCGGTTCTTGAGCGGCATTTGCATCCGCGCCGCGCCCATGCCGTCGCGGCGGCGGCAATTCGTGAAACCTTCGAGGAAACCGGGCTGATGCTGGCCCGTCCTGCCGCTGCCGCCAGGGCGCCAAGGGGGTGGGAAGCCTTTGCCGCCCATGGCCTTGGTGCCGATTGTGCCCCCCTGCGCCTGGTCGCGCGAGCCATCACCCCGCCTTATCATCACAAGCGCTTCGATGCCTGGTTCTTCCTGGCCCGCGCTGATGATCTGGTGGATCTGCCGCACCACGATGCCAGCGGCGAACTGGAAGACCTGGCCTGGCTCAGCTTCGCGCAAGCCCGGGCCAGCGACATTCCGCGCATCACCGCCATGATCCTGGACGAGGTGCGCCGCCGCCTGGAACAGCCGGACGCGCCGGTGC
Organism: Robiginitomaculum sp.; assembly: GCA_026993275.1. Classification (GTDB taxonomy): domain Bacteria; phylum Pseudomonadota; class Alphaproteobacteria; order Caulobacterales; family Maricaulaceae; genus Robiginitomaculum_B. The sequence goes on from JALWUB010000251.1 coordinate 4,580, forward strand.
CCTGGTATTCCATGCCCCGCGGCAGGCACCGCCGGGATTTTCTTTAGAGCACTTCCCGAAAAGTGGGAACCGGTTTTCGGATAAGAAGTGCGGCAAAACAACAGGATAGAGTGCAGTTTTGATTCCATCAAAACGTGAAGCGCTCTAGAGCCTCGATTCTCAGCCTCAGTGCCGGGGCCGCGTGCGGCTGGGGTAAGCGCCCCTAAAAGGGGATGTCGTCATCCATGTCGTCGCGGCTGAAGTTTTCTTCAGCGCCACTCCCGCCGCCTTGCCGGAAGCCGCCTCCGCCACCGGAACTGCCGCCGCCATAATTGCCGCCACCGCCGCCTTCGCCGCGGCTGTCCAGCATCTGCAATTCGCCGCGAAAACGGTTCAGGACAATCTCGGTGGTGTATTTGTCATTGCCATCCCGGTCCTGCCATTTGCGGGTTTGCAATTGCCCTTCAATATAGACCTTGGAGCCCTTGCGCAGATAGTTTTCGGCAACGCGGGCGAGGTTTTCATTGAAGATCACCACCCGGTGCCATTCGGTCTTTTCCCGGCGCTCGCCGGTCTGCTTGTCTTTCCAGCTTTCCGATGTGGCCAGGCGCAGATTGACCACCGGGTCGCCATTGTTCATGCGCCGCACCTCAGGATCTGCGCCCAGATTGCCTACCAGAATGACCTTGTTGACTCCCGCCATTGTTCTCTCCCCGGCGTCTCGTTCATGATTCTGCCCCGATGGTGCATGTCCGCCGCCGCGCGTCCAGCCCTGCTAGCAGAAAAACCGTGTATTTGCCCCTCGAAACCGGCCCGCAAACATGCTTGCATGGGCCTCTCAAGCCTGTATATGTTCACACTATGTTCCTTTGGTCAAGTGAGTCGCGCCCGCCATGGCAAAGAAGTTGAACCGCATTCGCGTCACCGGCGCGCGCGAGCACAATTTGCGCGGCGTCAATGTGGACATTCCGCGCGATGCGCTGGTGGTCATCACCGGGCTTTCCGGCTCCGGCAAGTCGTCCTTGGCCTTTGACACCATCTATGCAGAAGGTCAGCGGCGCTATGTGGAGAGCCTTTCGGCCTATGCGCGCCAGTTTCTGGAGCTGATGGCCAAGCCCGATGTGGAGAGCATTGAGGGCCTCTCCCCGGCGATTTCCATCGAGCAAAAGACCACCTCGCGCAATCCGCGCTCCACCGTCGGCACGGTGACCGAGATTTACGATTACATGCGCCTCTTGTGGGCGCGCGTTGGCGTGCCCTATTCGCCGGCCACCGGCCTGCCCAT
>JALWUB010000252.1 GCA_026993275.1 Robiginitomaculum sp.
CCTTCGCCGCCTTTGCTGGCATCTTGCATTTTCCTGTCAGACAGAATTGTGTAATCCATTTGGGTTCAGACTCGAACACATTGTCAATTGCAAGGTGCCGCCGATTCCTTCCCGCAACGCCCGCCAGCCGCAAGACCCTGTGCAACAGGACGCCGCGCCCGTTCTGACGCTGCGCAATGTCTGTATGCGCTATGCGCATGGGCCGGATGTGCTGCATGACATCAATCTGACTCTGGCGCCCGGCTCGTTTCACTTTCTCACCGGGCCCTCGGGGGCGGGGAAGTCCTCACTGCTCAAGCTGATCTATCTGGCCCGGAACTGCACGCGCGGCCACATGACCCTGTTCGGGCACGATGTTATCAATTGCAGCCGCCGTGACAAGGCGCTGCTGCGGCGGCGCATCGGCGTGGTGTTTCAGGAATTCAGGCTTCTGGACCATCTCAGCGTGTTCGAAAACGCCGCCCTGCCCCTGCGTGCCGCCGGTGCCCGGCGCGAGGACTATGAGGAAGACGTGGTGGAACTACTCTCCTGGGTCGGCCTTGGCGGGGCCCTCAATGAAAATCCGCGCACCCTGTCCGGCGGCGAAAAACAGCGTGTCGCCATCGCCCGCGCCGTCGTCGCCAAGCCGGAATTGCTGATCGCCGACGAGCCCACGGGCAATGTTGATCCGCAAATGGGCTTGCGGCTGATGCGGCTGTTTGTCGAGCTCAACCGGCTTGGATCGACCGTGCTCATCGCCAGCCATGACCTGCAATTGGTGCGCGCCTCCGGGGCGCCGGTCCTGACCATCAATGAGGGGCGTCTCAGCGCGCCCAGGGCGCAGCACAGACGGAGGCGCCGGTGAGCCGCGCGACGCAAGACGGGGCGCCGCCGCCAAAGCCGCTGCCCAGCCCGGCCTCCTTGCTGCCCATGCGCGCAGCGCAGGACGGGGCGCTGTTTTACGTGATTGCGATTCTTGTCTTTCTGGCCTGCATCAGCGCCCTGATGACCCGCGCCGCGTTTTTGTCTGCCGCCGACTGGCGCATGGACCTGAATGGCGCCATGACCGTGCAGATCAAGGACACGAAAGACCTTGATGCCGCCGCCCGGCGCGCCGCGGCGCTGTTGCGCGGCCTGCCCGGCATCGCAGCCGTGCGCATTCATGAGCGGGCCTATGCCAAGGCGCTGCTGGAGCCCTGGCTCGGCGCGGGCAACATTCCCAATGACCTGCCCCTGCCGGTCATCCTGGCGGTGACGCTGGCGCGCAAGGCGCCCGCGGACAGCAAGGCTGTCCGGGCTGCCCTGGCACAGGCCGGGATCACGGCCGAAGTGGACGACCACCAGCGCTGGGCAAAGGAGCTCAACCGCGCGGCGCGAATTGTGCAGATCTTTTCCAGCGCGGCATTCCTGCTGCTGGCCAGCGCCGCGCTCGCGGTCACCGGGTTTGCCACCCGCGCCAATCTCGCGGCGCGCCGCGATGTGGTCAACACCCTGCACCTTGCCGGCGCCTTTGACAGTTTCATAGCGGGCCAGTTCGAGCGCCGTTTTGGCGCCCTGGGCCTGCGCGCAGGCCTGGCCGGGGCGCTGCTGGCGGCGCTGAGCATCAGCGCCGTGGCGCTGCTGGCGGCGCAGGACCAGCAGCTCATGCTGCCCATGTTCCGGCTTGACCTGGCCGGGTTTGGCATCCTCGTCCTGGCACCGGTCCTGAGCGCCCTGGCCTGTGCGCTGACGGCGCGCTTCACGGTGCTGGCCTCATTGCGGGAGCAGGTCTGAGCATGCGCAATCTGATCCGTCTGCTGGCCGTGTTGGCGTTTGCCATGCTGCTGGGCTTTGCCGCCTTCCTGATCACACTGCCAGACAGCACGCCGGCCGCCACCATGCCGCGGGCCGATGCCATCGTTGTGCTGACCGGCGGCGGGGGCAGCCGCATCAGCGCCGCCGCGGAGCTGCTGGCCCGGGGGCATGGGCAAAGGCTGCTGATTTCCGGGGTGAACGGCACGGTCCGCCCGCGCGAGATCCAGCGGCTGTTTCATCTGGACCCGGCGGTCATGGCGTGTTGCATCGATCTCGACTACCGGGCCCGCAACACCCTGGGCAATGCCGGGGAGATCGCGGCCTGGGCGCAGGCACACCAGTACCGGCGCCTGATCGTGGTCACTTCGGCCTATCACATGCCGCGCGCGCTCGCAGAACTGCGCGCGGCCATTCCGGGCGCGGAGCTGGTGCCCTTTGCGGTGGCGCCAGCGCACAGGGGATGGGAAAAATGGCGCCGGATCTTTGTGGAATACCTCAAATACACCGCCATTCTGGGCCGGGACAGGCTGGGGCTGTCCGCAACGCCGGGAGGACGCGCATGACCCGCATGGTTCTGGTGCTGCGCTCGCTGGTCTTTGTCCTCTGGATGTATGGCCTGATGATCGCCATGGGACTGGCCTTCCTGCCGGTTCTGGCCGGGCCGGTGCGCTGGGTGCACGCGCTCACCCTCATATGGATGAAACTGGTATTCTGGGGGCTGCGGGTATTTTGCGGCGTGCGCCTGAAGGTGGAGGGCCTGGAGCATATCCCCAAAGGCGGGGCGCTGTTCGCCAGCAAGCACCAGGCCATGGTCGATGTGCTCTGGCCGTGGCTGTATTGCCCGTTTCCGGCGCTGATCTTCAAAAAGGAACTGGGCTATCTGCCGGTGTTTGGCTGGTATGCGCTGAAATTGCAAAATGTCATGGTGGACCGCGGCGGCCATGCCAGGGCCTTGCGCAAAATGCTGCGCCGCTGCCGCCAGTTGATCGCCCAGGGGCGGCAGATCTTCATTTTTCCGGAGGGCACACGCACCCGTCCCGGCCAGCATGCGGACTACAAGCCCGGCGTGGCCGCGCTCTATCTGCACCTGGACACGCCGTGTGTGCCGGTAGCGCTCAATTCGGGCCTGCACTGGCCCGCTCACGGCCTGGTGCGCACGCCGGGGGTGATCACCGTGCGCATTCTGCCGCCCATCGCCCCGGGGCTTGATCGCGAAACCTTCATGCAGACCTTGCACGAACGCATAGAGCGCGCCTCGGACGAGCTGCTTCCGGAGTGACCCAGAGACCCGCCCGGGGCGCCCGGAAGGTGTCAGCGGTGGCCGTGGCGATGGCCGATGCCGCGCACCTGGCCCGTGCCCGCGGCACGCCCGCATCCGGCAAACTGACCGCGGCCGATCACGATTCCGCGGCCATGCACCGTGCCGGTGCCGCGGCGCACGACACGCTCGCCATCGGCATTGCGGCCAATGGCGATGCCGCTGCCATGGGCGGTGCCGCTGCCGCGCAGAATCCCGCTGCCGCGGGCCACGCCGCAGCCTGCGGCCTGGCCGCTTCCCGCCAGGGAAAACGAGGGCGCCGCCAGCGCCAGGGCGAGAACACTGATAGCCAATCCTGCTTTGATGTTCATAATCTTGCTCCACATTTTCGCGTCCCTGCACGGGCTCTAACGCAAGGTGGAGCGGTTTTCCGTCGTTTGAATCACAAATCAGTTTATAACTGTTTTATAAAGAACTGATATGCCTGAAATCTTTCCAACGGCAGTGTTTCGCAAAACATACCGTTAAGGGCGGAATGTTCTGTCAAGGCGTATGATGCTGACATTGCCGCCCTTTTTCTTGGTCATAAAGACAACATGCACCAGTTCATTTCTGGTATAAAACAAGTCGCGGGCAGCATACAGGAATGAGGCTCTACGCGTTTTTGCGCTGGTATAAAGTTTCCATTTAGTACTCTTGGCCAACGGCATCATGGACCAAACCCAGACGTTCCAACCGGCTGGCACCATTACCCCGCCAGCGGCCAAAGCTGCTCTGTCGGCATAGCCTTCCTTGTCATCAAACAGCTCTTCAAGCCTGTCGTGAATCTGCGTCTCGGCCTTGTAACGATTGCTGATCACGCTGCATTCATTGCGGTGCTCCTTGTTGTCCGGACCGGCAATGCCGTTGAGTATATATTCGTGGATTTTAAGAATCAGAAAACCTTCTTTGCCCTTCCTTTTCCAAAGAAAGGCTTCAATCGCCGGATCAGTAATGCCAGTTGCAGCTCTTAATTGATCTGGAAGGACATGCCATGGTCGCGTCTTTGGGCGTTTAGCTTTACCGTTCAGACGGTTGGCTTCATAACAATATTCCTTGAAAACCCCGAACGGGTTTAAGGGATCAAGCGTTCCAGTATTGTCATGACTTCCTGCTCCAAGCAAAAAGAACGTTGTTGCAATGATAAGAGTCTTTATCATCATACCGTTCCTTTAAGGCTCGAGCCTTACAAGAATAATGCATACGGCTTTCGCTTAATGCACATATTTTAGGAAAATTACAGATAGACTGACAAGCATCTTCAGCTTAATGTGATTGACCGTGATGGCCTGGTGAGCGTGTAACCACTCTACCCCTTGAACGGATCGCGCATCAGGATCACGTCCTCGCGCTCCGGCGAGGTCGAAAGCAGGGCGACGGGCGCGCCGATCAGCTCCTCCAGGCGGCGCACATACTTGACCGCGGTGGCGGGCAGATCGGCCCAGCTGCGCGCGCCCCGGGTGGAGCGCTCCCAGCCTTCGAAGGTTTCGTAAACCGGCTCGACGCGGGCCTGATCGGCCAGCCCCGCGGGCAGGCGGCGCAGGCGCTTGCCATCGAGCTTGTAGGCAACGCAGACTTTCAACTCGGCCATGCCGTCGAGCACGTCGAGCTTGGTCAGGGCAATGCCCGAAATGCCGCCGGTGATGATCGCCTGGCGGACCATCACCGCATCAAACCAGCCACAGCGGCGCTGGCGCCCGGTGACGGTGCCGAACTCGTGGCCGCGCGTGCCCAGCTTCTTGCCGATGGCGTTGTCCTGTTCGGTCGGAAATGGGCCCTCGCCAACCCGTGTGGTGTACGCCTTGGTAATGCCCAGCACGAAGTTCAGCGCATCGGGCCCGGTGCCGGACCCGGCGGCGGCCTGCCCGGCCACGGTGTTGGACGAGGTGACGAAGGGATAGGTGCCGTGGTCAATATCCAGCATCGCCCCTTGCGCGCCTTCAAAGAGGATCTTGTGCCCGGCCCGGCGCGCCCGGTCCACCTCCTGCCACAGGGGCGCGGCAAAGGGCAGCACCTTGGGCGCCAGCTCCAGAAGCTGCGCCTGCAGGTCTTCCGCCGATACCGGCTCCAGCCCATAGGCGGCACGGAGGATGTTGTGGTGCGCCAGCAGCCCCTCGATCCGTGACGCCAGGGTCTGCGCATCGGCCAGGTCGATCAGGCGCAGCGCCCGGCGCGCCGCCTTGTCCTCATAGGCCGGGCCAATGCCGCGCTTGGTGGTGCCGATCATGCCCGCTCCGGCAGCCGCCTCGCGTGCCGCGTCCAGTTCGCCATGCAGCGGCAGGATCAGCACGGTGTTCTCGGCAATGCGCAAACGCTCCGGGCTGACCTTGACACCCAGCTTCTCGAGCCGCCCGATCTCGGCCAGCAGCGCCCAGGGGTCGAGCACCACGCCATTGCCGATCATCGACAGCTTGCCGGGGCGGACAATGCCCGATGGCAGCAGGCTGAGCTTGTAGGTGACGCCGTCAATGACCAGGGTGTGTCCGGCATTGTGGCCGCCCTGAAAGCGCACCACCACATCGGCGCGCTTGCTCAGCCAGTCAACGATCTTGCCCTTGCCTTCATCGCCCCATTGCGCGCCGACAACCACCACATTGGCCATGCTGTTCTCCGTTGTGCCTAGGGTTCAAACTCATTCAAATGGTTTAATTTCATGCCGGCAGGAAATGTGAAATGGAAGAAAGCACATGCAGCAAAGGCCATACGCCTTTGCAAGGCTTGCTTTCGACAGATTGCGTTTCCTGCCGGCACCTGAAAGGCGAGGGATCT
>JALWUB010000253.1 GCA_026993275.1 Robiginitomaculum sp.
TATCAAAGCGGCGCCACGCGCACGCTCAACTCGCGGCACCTCACCGGCCATGCGGTGGACCTGGGCGCCTGGGTTGCGGGCGGCGTGCGCTGGGACTGGCCGCTTTATGAAAGGATCAACCAGGCGATGCAGGGCGCTGCCGCCGAATGCGGCGTGCCGATCGAATGGGGCGGAAGCTGGCGGCGCTTTGCCGACGGCCCGCATTTCCAGTTGCCGTGGGCGGATTACCCCATCCTCCGGCAAGCACAGGACAAGGAAACACGGTAATGGGATTGCTCAATGCCATACTGGGCCCGGTCACGGGCATTATCGACAAGGCGGTGCCCGATGCGGATTTGCGCCGCCGCCTGAAGCAAGACATCAGGGCGCGGCTGATCGAACAGGAAAGCGCCCTGACCGCCGCGGCGCGGGACGTGATCGTCTCCGAGGCGCGCGGCGAAAGCTGGATGCAGCGCAACTGGCGGCCGCTGACCATGCTGACCTTCGCCGCCATCATCGCCAACAACTATCTGATCGCGCCGTATGTCCAGGCGTTTGGCGGCGTCGCCGTGGTGCTCGACATCCCGCCGGGCATGTGGACGCTGTTGACCACCGGCCTCGGCGGCTACGTCGTGGGCCGGACGCTGGAAAAAACCGGCAGCAGGCTGCGCATTGGCGGCGGGGATTAGGGGGCTGTCTGGTTCTGTCCCCCACGTGTCATCCCGGGAAGGCGCCAGCCTTGCCCGGGATCCATCGTGCATAGCCATTAGCCTTATGGGCCCCGGATAATTTCTGGCGAAATTTCCGGGGTGACACGTTGGGGTATAAACGTCCTGTGCCATTCCCACATGTCATCCCGGGAAAACGAAGTTTGACCCGGGATCCACCGTGCCGCTATTCCAGCCGGAAAATGCCCCGATATGACAGCAGCCGCACCTTGGCACAACGGCGCCATCCGCGCTTTTCAGAACAATCCTGCGGCGGCCGGCAAGGCGCCCTCCTGATTCCCGCCATGGGTGAACTGCGCTGCGCTTTTCGCCCTGTTCATTCAGCCCCTTTCCAAGCCGGTTCGGGGACGTTAAGACTCGAGGCGGAAGAGGGCTCGCGAAAGAGTCGCAATGTTTGGGGAGGGCATGGGTTACGCATTTTCTCTGCTGATCGCCATGGCGCTGCTGTGGCTGGTCCTGTCGGGCCATTATGACAGCACCCTGCTGCTCAGCCTGGGCGGCGGCTCGGCGGTGTTTGCCGTCTTTCTCGCCTGGCGGCTGCACATTCTCGATGACGAGACCTCGCCCTACCACAAGCTGCCGCGGTTTTTCATCTACTGGCCCTGGCTGCTGGTGGAAGTCATCAAGGCCAACATCATCGTCGTGCGCACCATTCTGAGCCCGGTCATGGTGCTGACGCCGCGCATGGTGCGGGTCAAGACCCTGCCCGGAACCGACATGGGCAAGGTGCTGCTGGCCAATTCCATCACCCTCACCCCCGGCACGGTCAGTGTCGATATCGACAGGGACGAGATCATCGTCCACGCCCTGCTCAAGGAGCTCACCGCCAAGGAAGGCTTTGCCGAAATGGCGCGGCGCTGCGCCTGGACCTGGGGCGAAAAGGAGGAGGTGTCATGATTTTCGCCACCGCCCTGATGCTGATGGCCGCAATGATGCTGATGCTGGTGCGGCTGCTGCGCGGGCCGGAGCTTTATGACCGGGTGCTGGCGGTCAATTCCTTCGGCACCAAGACCATCCTGTTCCTGTGCGTGTTCAGCTTCCTCATCGGCCGCAATGATGGCGTCGATATTGCGCTGCTCTATGCGATCATGAATTTCATCTCCACCATCGCCATTCTCAAATTCTTCCGCTACCGCACCCTTGATGTGGCGCTGTCGCGCAGGCGGCGCAGACGCGCATGAGCGGGGCGATGCACATTCTGGAGATTGCCCGCCACATTCTTGCGGCGCTTTGCCTGCTGGGCGGCGCAAGCCTGGTGCTGGCCGGTGCCAGCGGCGTGGTCCGCCTGCCGGACTTCTACACCCGCCTGCACGCCGCCGGGGTCACCGACACCCTGGGCACGCTGCTGGTCCTGCTGGGGCTGATCCTGCTGTCCGGCCTGACCCTGCTCAGCGCCAAGCTGGCGCTCGTCGGCCTGTTCCTGTTCCTGACCAGCCCCGCCTCCACCCACGCCATCGCCAATGCCGCGCACAAGGCCGGGCTGAAGCCGCGCCTGGGCACCTGGCGCAGCGAACCCGAAGCGAAAGAGGACAAGGGCGCATGAGCGGCAATTTCGTCACCGTGCTGGACAGCTTCACGGTCATCGACCTGGTGCTGATGACCATGCTGGTCATTGTCGGCCTGGCGATCGTGCGCCTGCGCAGCCTGTTCGCCATCGTCATGCTGTCGGGGGTCTATTCGCTGGTTTCGGCGCTGTGGTTCGTGTCCCTGGACGCTGTCGATGTCGCCTTTACCGAATCCGCGGTCGGCGCCGGGATTTCCACCGTGCTGATGCTGGGCGCCATGCTGCTGACCGGGCGCAAGGCCGCGCCCAGCAAGCCGGCGCGGCGCTGGGTGGCGCTGCTGGTGGTATTCGCTGCGGGGGCAGCATTGCTCTATGCAACCACGGACATGCCGTCCTTTGGCGACCCGCTGTCGGCGCCCAATGCCTATGTGGGGCTGGAATATCTCAAGCGCAGCCTGCCGGAAACCGGCGTGCCCAACGTTGTCTCCTCGGTGCTGGCCAGTTATCGCGGCTATGACACCTTTGGCGAGACGACGGTGATCCTGACCGCCGGAATCGGCGTCATGCTGATCCTGGGCATGGGCCGGGTGGCGCGCGGCAAAACCGATGAAAAGGATCTGCGCGCGACCGACCGGGATGCGGCCGAATCGGCGCTCAATGCCCACCATGTGGTGCTGCGCGTGGTCGCCAAGCTGATGATTCCGGTGATCGTCATCTATGCCGCCTATGTGCAGTTCCATGGCGATTTTGGCCCCGGCGGCGGGTTTCAGGCCGGGCTGATCCTGGCCTCGGCCATCATTCTTTATGCGCTGATTTTCGGCGTTGACGCGGCCCGCGAGGCGGTGCCGCCGGTGCTGACGCGCATTGGCGCGGCCTTGGGGGTGATGATCTATGGCGGCACTGGTGTCGTCGCCATGCTGCGCGGCGGCAAGTATCTGGACTACAACATGCTCGACCCCGCCAACCCGGTGCATGGCCAGGAACTGGGCATCATGTTCGTCGAGATCGGCGTGCTGGTCACGGTCAGTTCGGTCATGCTGATCATCTTTTACGCCTTCACCGCCCGGCAGCCCGATATTCGCGACAAGGACTGGTAAGCGCATGGACAGCTGGCATTATCTGACCGGACACTTCAATTATATCGTCGTCATCATCCTGATGATGACCGGGCTTTATATTGTCATTTCCACCGGCAATCTGGTCAAGAAGCTGGTTGGCCTGGGGGTGTTTCAAACCTCGGTGTTCCAGCTTTACATCACCATGGGCAAGATCCATGGCGGCACGCCGCCGATTCTGCAATCGGCCCATGAGGGCAGCGAAGCCCATGGCGCGGTGATCCGCAACGCGCCGGTTCCCATCGCCCAAAGCCTGGCCGATGTGCCCATTGATGGCGTCATCTATTCCAACCCGGTGCCGCATGTGCTGATCCTGACCGCCATCGTTGTCGGCGTTGCCACTCTGGCGGTGGGGCTGGCCCTGGTGGTGCGCATCCAGGAGTCCTATGGCAGTGTCGAAGAGGATGATCTGCGCGAGGCCGATTATCAAAGCGCGGCGGAGCCTGCCAAATGAGTGCCGTCCTGCTTCTTGGTGAAATGCCGCCCCTGTTCAGCCCCGCCTGGATCAGCGCCAATGCCCCGGCGCTGCTGGTGGTGATGTCGCTGCTGAGCGGGCCGGTGGCGGTGCTGTTGTGGCGCGGCAGGCTGGCCTGGGCCTGGGCCGGGCTGATCAGCCTGCTGGCCTTTGCCCTGACCCTGATCCTCTATGGCCAGGTGCTGCATCAGGGCGTGGTCAGCTATGCCATGGGCGACTGGGCGCCGCCGCTGGGCATTGTCTATCGTATCGATGCGCTCAACATGCTGGCCTTGCTGCTGGTCGCGGGCATGGGCCTGTTGTCGGTGGTCTATGGCCTGCCCGCCGTGCTGCGCGAGATCGAGCCGAAAAAGCAGGCGCTGTTCTTTGCCGCCTTCCTGCTGAACCTGACCGGGCTGTTCGGCGTCTCGATCACCGGCGATGCCTTCAATGTCTTCGTGTTCCTGGAGATCGCCTCCATCTCCACCTATGTGCTGGTTGCCATGGGCGCCGGCACGGACCGGCGGGCGCTGACCGCGAGCTTCAACTATCTGGTGCTCGGCACCATTGGCGCGACGTTTTTCGTCATCGGCATCGGCCTCATCTACATGGCCACGGGCACCCTCAACATGGCCGACATCACGGCGCAATTGCATGGCCGCGGCGATGACCGGGTGGTGCGCGCCGCCTTTGCCTTCATCGTCATCGGGCTGGGGCTGAAAATGGCCATGTTCCCGCTGCACACCTGGCTGCCGAACGCCTATACCTATTCGCCCTCCATGGCCGGGACCTTCCTGGCCTCCACCGGCACCAAGGTCGCCTTCTATGCCCTGGTGCGGTTCATCTTTGGCGTCTTCATTCCCGGCTCGGCCTTTGACAGTGTCATTTTCGACCTGGTGCTGGCGCCCATGGCAATTGCCGGCATGATCATCTGTTCGGTGCAGGCGCTGTTTCAGAACAATATCCGCAAACTGCTGGCCTATTCCTCCGTGGCCCAGCTTGGCTACATGCTGATGGGCCTGTCCATGGGCACGGCGGCCGGACTGTCGGCCGGGCTGTTGCACATGTTCAACCACGCGCTGATGAAGGGCGCCCTGTTCATGGGCGCCGGGATTTTCGCGCTCAGCTATGGCGTGCGCCGGATCCATGACCTGCGCGGCATGGGCCAGCTGATGCCGTTGACCGCGGCGGCGTTTTCCGTGGCCGGGCTCAGCCTCGTCGGCGCGCCGCTGTTCGCCGGGTTCGTCAGCAAATACTATCTCGTCATGGCGGCACTCGAGCGCGGCTGGTGGTGGGCCGCAGCCGCGGTGATCCTGTCTTCGGTGCTGGCCATTTTCTATGTCGGCCGCATGCTCGAAGCCATGTATCTGCGCAAGCCTGCCGAGATTGACGGAGCGCCCCTGAAGCCGCGCCCGGCGCCAATGCTGGCGCTGGTGCCGCTGCTGATCCTGGCGGCCGCCAATATCTATTTCTTCTTTGACGCCAGCCTGCCCAAGGGGCTGGCCGATGCCGCCGCCGCGGCGCTGCTGGGCGGAGGCGCATCATGAGCTGGACGCCGGAACTCGGCCTGGCCTTGCTGGTCATCATCCCGCTGTGCGGATCGCTGGGCGTGCTCCTGTTCTCGCGCTGGCCCAATCTGCGCGAGGCGGCCAGCCTGCTCGCGGGCCTGGCCCTGGTCGCCAACACCAGCGCCCTGGTGATGGCGGTCAATGGCGGCGCGCGGCCGGAACTGGTGCTCGCCGATGTCGCCGGGGGCATGGCGCTGAAATTTGCCCTGGAGCCGCTGGGCGCGGCCTTTGCGGCGCTGGCCAGCCTGTTGTGGCTGGTCAATTCGCTCCATTCGATCGGCTATATGCGCGGCAACAAGGCCAGCAACCAGACCCGCTTCTATCTCTTTTTCACCATTGCCATCGCCGCCGCCATGGGTGTGGCCGCGTCGGGCACCATGTTCACCCTGTTCGTGTTCTACGAGGCGCTGACGCTTTCGACCTATCCGCTGGTGACCCATAATGGCGATGCGGCGGCGCGGCGCGGCGGGCGCATCTATCTCTC
>JALWUB010000254.1:0-1295 GCA_026993275.1 Robiginitomaculum sp.
GTGACCGTGTCGCCTGGCTGTTTCTCGACCGGGACCGGCTCGCCGGTCAGCAGCGATTCATCGACCGATGAAGCGCCTTCCACCACCACGCCGTCCACGGGGATCTTGTCGCCGGGGCGCACCCGGATCAGGTCGCCAGTCTTGACCTGATCCAGGGGGATGTCCTCCTCGGTGCCGTCCTCGCGCACGATGCGCGCCATTTTCGGGGCCAGGTCCAGAAGGGCGCGGATGGCGCCGCCAGTGCGTTCGCGGGCGCGCAATTCCAGGATCTGCCCCAGCAGCACCAGCACGATGATGACCGCTGCGGCCTCGAAATAGACGCTGACGCTGCCATCTTCGGCGCGAAAGGCATCGGGGAAAATGCCTGGCGCCAGGGCGGCAATGACGCTGTAGGCATAGGCGGCGCCCGTGCCCATGGCGATCAGGGTGAACATGTTGGGGCTGCGATTGATGACCGACTGCCAGCCGCGCACGAAAAACGGCCAGCCAGACCACAGCACCACGGGGGTTGCCAGGATCAGTTCGAGGATTGTGGACAGGCGCGGCGGCAGCCATTGCTCCACCGGCAGGCCGGCCAGCGGCCCCATGGCAATCACCAAAAGCGGAATGGTCAGCACCAGCCCGGTCCAGAACCGGCGGGTGAAGTCGATCAGTTCATGATTGGGCGCCTCTGCGCCTGCCGATACGGTTTTGGGCTCCAGCGCCATGCCGCAAATGGGGCATGAGCCGGGCCCCTTCTGCTCGATCTGCGGATGCATGGGGCAGGTGTAAATGGCATTTTCGTCCACCGGGCCAGACGGTTTGACGGCATGGGCATGGCCTGCATGGCTGTGCCCGTGTGCATGGTGGCAGGCAGGCGCCGTGTCAGAACCGGATGCTTCGCCCTGGTGTGTTTCATGGTCAGGATGAGTCATGGGGACGGCTCCATTGTGCATGCTTTCCAAGTGCGGCCGCAAGGCAAGGGGGTGGGGTGCAAAACGCCGCCCGGGGGAGGGGCCTGTTTTGCACCCCGGCGCTGTGCTGCAAGGGGCAACAGATCACAAGCGCAAAGGGTTTGCCGCCAAGACAGGGTTACGAACCGGAATCGTCCGCGGCCTGTTCATGTGTTGTGCCATGCATGGCCTGCATGTTCTTGTGCATCATGGCGTGGCATGTCTTTTGCTGTTCGCTCATGCCCTCGCCGGACTGCATCCTGGCCTTCATGGCGGCCATGTCCATGCCTTCGGCCTTCATCTTTTCGTGCATCCTGGCCATGATGGCTTTGCATTCCTCTGGCATATTTTGCATGTGCATGG
>JALWUB010000254.1:1395-5826 GCA_026993275.1 Robiginitomaculum sp.
TCCATGCCTTCGGCCTTCATCTTTTCGTGCATCCTGGCCATGATGGCTTTGCATTCCTCTGGCATATTTTGCATGTGCATGGTTTGCATGTTTTCCGCCATTGCGCCGGACATGGCATGATGGTCTTGCATGGCCATGGCTGGCGGCGGTGCCGTTTGCTCAGACGCATCTTGGGCGGTTGGCTGTGTCGCGCATGCGCTCAGGCTCAGCAAGACACCCGGCAGAATGGCCGGGATCAATATCGTTTTTGCGATCATGACAGGCTCCCTTTTCCCTGCTGATACGCACCGCAGAGCCGCATCCCTCATGAAATCCTGCATCACGGCGCCAGGCCGCGGCGCTTTTGCAGCACAGCTACCGCATCGGCCAGGCTCAGCCCGCGTGCCCGCAGCAGCACCATCAGGTGATAGAGCAGATCTGCACTTTCCCCGGCCAGCGCCCCGTCATCTTCACAGGTAGCGGCGAGCGCCACTTCCACGCCTTCCTCGCCAACCTTTTGCGCAGCGCGGGGCAGGGGCCCCTGCAACAGCTTGGCCGTATAGCTGGTTTCGGGATCGGCGTCCTTGCGCGCAGCGATCAGTGCGTCGAGGTCCGCCAGAAAGGCCAGCGCCGGTGCGGGCGCCCCGGCAAAGCAGGTGCGCGTGCCCTGGTGGCAAACGGGGCCCGCGGGCAGGGCCTGCACCAGCAGGGTATCGGCATCGCAATCGGGGGTGACGCTGACCAGCGTCAGCGTGTTGCCGCTGGTTTCGCCCTTTTGCCACAGGCACTGGCGGGAGCGGCTGAAGAAGGTCACCCGCCGTGTCTCCATCGTGGCGGCAAGGGCCGCTTCGTTCATGTAGCCGAGCATCAGCACCTCGCCGCTGACGGCGTGCTGAACAATGGCGGGGAGCAGTCCGCCGCCCTTGCTCCAGTCCAGGTCTTGCAGCGCTTTTGGCAGTGTCATGGGCGTATCTCCACCCCGCTTGCGCGCAAGGCCTGTTTCAGGTCCGCTATGGCCAGCACGCCCTTGTGAAAGACGCTGGCGGCCAGCGCCCCGTCCACCTGCGCTTCCTTGAAGACGCTGGCGAAATCCCCGGCGCAGCCAGCGCCGCCGGAGGCAATCAGCGGCACGGCGCAGCGTTTGCGCATGGCGGCAAGCTGGCGCACGTCATAGCCCTGGCGGCGGCCGTCCTCGTTCATGCAGTTGAGCACGATTTCGCCGGCGCCGCGCGCCTGCGCCTCGGTGATCCAGTCCTTTGTGCGCCGTCCGGTGTCATGGCTGGTGCTTGCATCACCGGTCAGGGCATGCACGCGCCAGTCCGTTCCGTCCCAGAAACTGTCTATGCCCACAACCACGCACTGGCGGCCAAAGCGCCTGGCCAGTGCGTCGATCAGGCCGGGGTTGCGCAGGGCGGGGGAATTGACCGAAATCTTGTCGGCCCCGGCGGCCAGGATGTCCGCGGCATCATCCACCGAGGCAATGCCGCCCGCAACGCAAAAGGGAATGTCCAGCACGCGGGCCACGGCAGCCACCCACCGGGTTTCCACCCGGCGGCCTTGCGGACTGGCGCTGATATCATAAAAGACCAGCTCGTCCGCGCCGTCGCGGGCATAGCGCCTGGCCAGGTCAACGATATCGCCGACCACCTCATGATTGGTAAAGCGCACGCCCTTGACCACCTTGCCATCGCGCACGTCGAGGCAGGGAATTATGCGCCGGGCCAGCATGACAGCGCCTCCTGCAGCGTGAACCGGCCTTCATAAAGCGCCTTGCCGATGATGACGCCATCGGCGCCGACACTGCGCACCATGCCAATGTCGTCCAGTGTGCCGATACCGCCGGAGGCGAGCAGGCAAAAGCCGTCAAAACGGCGGACGATGTCTGCATAAAGCGCCACATTGGGCCCTTCCAGCATGCCGTCCCGCTCAATATCGGTAACCAGAATGTGCCGTGCGTGACCGGCATAGCCTTCCAGCACCTGCCACAGATCACGCGTCGCGCTGTGCTGCCAGCCGCGCACCGCAGGCACGGGCACGCCATCGCTGATGCGCACATCCAGCGCCAGCACGATGCGTTCTGCACCAAACTCCTGCAGCCACTGGCGCACCTGCTCCAACTCAGTGACGGCGAGCGAGCCGATAATGACGCGGCTCACCCCGGCTTCCAGCAAGGCCTCGATCTGCGCTCCGGTGCGGATGCCGCCGCCGGTCTGCACCTTCAGGCCGCTCTCCTTGGCAATCTGGCCGATCAGCGCGCCATGGCGCGGGGCTCCGGCGCGGGCACCATCCAGGTCAACCACATGCAGGGCCTGCGCCCCGGCATCGGCAAAGGCCCGTGCCTGTGCCAGCGGGTCCGCATCATAGGCGGTCTTTTGCGCAAAATCGCCCTGGCGCAGGCGCACACATGCCCCGTCCATCAGGTCCATGGCTGGCCAGATCATGGCTGCACCTCCAGGAAATTGTGCAAGATCCGCGCGCCCGTGGCTCCGGAGCGTTCCGGGTGAAACTGGCAGGCAAGGATATTGTCCCGGGCGATCATGGCGGAAAAGGGCTTGCCATAGGTGCAGCGCGCCAGGGTGTGCGCATCAGGCGCCGCGGCGAAGGAGTGCACGAAATAGACATGGGCGTCCCCGGCAATGCCGTTCAGCATAGGATGGTCCTGCAAATCGTGCAGGGTGTTCCAGCCCATGTGCGGCACCGGGCCGGCCGTGTCCGGCAGGGCGCTGATGCGCCCCGGCAAAAGCCCCAGGCATGGGGTGCCGTCCTCTTCACTGCTCTCGAACAGAAGTTGCAGACCCAGGCAAATGCCCAGGAGCGGGCGCTGCCAGTCCTTCAGCAATTCATCCAGCCCGTTCCGGCGCAGCGCCGCCATGCCCGCTGCCGCCGCGCCGACGCCCGGCAGCACCAGGCGGTCGGCCTGTTGCAGGTCTTCCGGCGCGGCGCTGATCCGGGCCTCCACGCCCAGCCGGGCAAAGGCATAGCGCACCGAGGCAAGATTGGCGCAGCCGGTATCGGCAATCATCAGCCGCATCACAGCATCCCCTTGGTGGACGGGATGGCTCCGCCGGAGCGCGCCAGTGCCGGGCGCAGGGCGCGGCCAAAGCCCTTGAAAATCGCCTCGATGACATGGTGGGTGTTTTCGCCCCGGGCGGTGATGTGGATGGCGGCGCCCAGGTTTTGCGCCAGCGTTTCGAACACATGCGGCACCATTTCGCCGCTCAGCCCGTCCGCGCCTTGCGGAGCAATGGCGGCCTGAAAGCGCAGCGCCGGACGGCCGGAAAGGTCCAGGCAGACCGTGGCCGCGGCCTCGTCCATGGGCAGGGTGAAGCCATAGCGGCCAATTCCGGCGCGGTCGCCCAGCGCCTGGCGCAGTGCCTGGCCCAGCACGATGGCGCAGTCTTCCACCGTGTGGTGCTCATCCACATGCAGATCGCCCTTGGCCTGCAAGATCAGTGAAAAGCCGCCATGGCGGGCGATCTGCTCCAGCATGTGGTCATAAAAGCCGATGCCGGTGCTGATCTGCACCGGGTCTGGCGCATCGAGATTGACCGCGGCGCTGACCTGCGTCTCCGCGCTCTGGCGGGCGATGGTGGCGGTGCGTTGCGGCCGTGTGCTCTGGCTGCCAATGCCAAAGGCTGCCAGCAGGGCGTCGTTTTCCTCCGGCGTGCCGATGCCGATGCGCACAAGGCCTTCGCCAAGAGCGGAAAAATCGCGCACATGAATGCCCAGGGCCCTGAGCCGTCTGGCCATGCCCGAGCGCTTGCGCAGCCTGACCAGCACGAAATTGGCTGCCGAGGGCCAGACATGGTCCACATGGGCGGAGCGGCACAGGCCATTGCTGACCCGCGTGCGCTCGGCCTGGATACGGGCAATGCGCTCTTCGAAAATGGCCATGTTGACGGGCGCCAGCGCCTGCTCCACGGCGGCGATGACCGGAGCGGGCAGGGGGTAGGGCGGCAGGATCTTGCGCACAAGCGCAATCACCGGGGCATCGGCCAGCAGCGCGCCCAGCCGCGCCCCGGCCAGGCCATGGGCCTTGGAGAGAGTGCGCAGGACCGCGAGATTGGGCAGCGTGCCCACATCTTCCGCATGTCCCGGCTGTGCGGCAAAGGCGATATAGGCTTCATCAACGATGACCAGGCTGTGGGGGCAGGCCCTGGCAATGCGGCGCACGTCTTCGGCATCGGCAAGATTTCCGGTGGGGTTGTTGGGGCTGCACAGGAAGATCAACTTGACCGGATTGGCCTGGGCGGCGGCAATGATGGCATCGGGCTGAAGCGCAAACTGGCTGTCCAGCGGCACCTCCAGCAGCTTCGCGCCCTGCACCTGCGCGGCCAGGGCATAGAGGCCGAAAGTCGGCGGGGCGGCCAGCACCGCATCCTTGCCCGGGCGGCAGGTCGCACGCACCAGCAGGTCTATGGCTTCATCGGCGCCGCGGGTCAGCAGGATCTG
>JALWUB010000255.1 GCA_026993275.1 Robiginitomaculum sp.
TGATGGCGCCGGCCATGCGCTTTGCCGTGGTCAGGTCGGGATTGCGCAGGGACAGGCGCACAGTGTTGCGCCCGGCCAGGTCAAAGCCGGTTTCGCGCTCGACAATGGCGCCATTGGAAATGCGCCCCGCCGTCGGCACGCCCTGGGAAATCTCTGCTGCCGCGCCGCCCGCGCTGAACCCGCCAATGGCCACCTGGCCCTGGGCAACGGCATAGACCTCGCCATCGGCGCCCATCAGCGGCGTGACCAGCAATTGCCCGCCCTGCAGGCTGTCGGCATCGCCCATGGCGGAAACCGACACGTCAATGCGGGACCCGGGCGTGGCAAAGCCGGGCAGATTGGCCGTGACCATGACCGCGGCGATGTTGTCGGTGCGCAGATTGGCGCCGCGGGTGTTGACGCCCAGGCGCTCCAGCATGGATTCAAGGCTTTGCTTGGTGAAGGGCGAATTGCGCAAGGAATCCCCTGTGCCATCAAGCCCGACCACGAGCCCATAGCCGACAAGCTGGTTTTCGCGCACGCCCTCAATATCGGCGATATCCTTGATTCGCGATCCGGCCTGCGCCGCACCCGCGCACACGGCCAGCGCAAAAACCACCAGGGCAAATCTGCATCCACGCATCACCTGAACATCCCCATGACATGACGTGCCCCCTCCCATGCGAAAGCCGTGCCAGTTCCACACGCCAGGCCGGGTATTTATTACCATGACAAATCAACAAGATAGTGAAGCGCCTGAGCGGCGGGCCGGCGGCAGAATCCGGCATCGGCAAAAATGCACCGGCAAGTCTGTCCGGGGGGCCAGGCTCAGGCCCCATTAATTTCATGCAATTCTGTTTGACAGGAAAGGGCAAGATGCCAGCAAAGGCGACGAAGGACAGGCAAGCCCTATTCGAGGAGCGTTTGCGCCGCAGATTGGGCTTTCCTGTCAAACCCATACGGGCGCGGCGGATTTGTGCCCTGAATGCGTCGGAATGGTTTGAAAATGCACCACATTTCCTGCACCATCCCTCCTGTTCAGAACAAAAATCCGTTCGCGCAGAATGGATGAATTAATTGGGGCCTGAGCCTATGCTTAATGACCTATTAACACAGGCGCGGCCACACTGGGCAAAGAACACAGGCGAGCCAGCATGAGAATCAATGCCACAGGGCGCGCCCGCTCCAGCGGCCGCATCACCTCCAAGAAAAGCGCTTCGAGCAGCAGCGCCTTTGCGCTGCAAGAGCACGGCCCGGCGCAAGCGGCCAAAAAGCCTGTGGCGGTCTCCGCGGCCAGCCCGCTGGCTTCGGTGGATTCGCTGATCGCCCTGCAGGAAGGCGAAGACTTTCGCCGCGCCCGCAAGATGGCCGCCAAACGGGCGGGCGATCTGCTTGATGCGCTGGCGCAAATGCGCCTTGGGCTTCTCGAAGGCGGTGTGCCGCTCAGCGCTCTGCAAAGACTCTCCGCAGCCTTGCAGCAAAGCCGCGCGCAAACCGGCGATCTGCGCATGGAAAGCGTGCTCGACGAAATCGAAGTGCGCGCCGCCGTTGAAAAGGCGAAGTTCGAAACCCCGGACTGACCGGCAAAATGTCCGTCAAAGGCGCCGCAGGGTTTCCAACACCCTCGTTCAGGATTGCGCTTGAGCCAGATCGCGGGTGACGATGCGGCGCACCAGGGCATTGGCCGCTGCCGCGCCCCTGGGCAGGCTGTCCGGCGAAAGCGGCGCGCCAAAGCGCAGGGCAAAGCGGTGTCCGGCCTTGTTCAGGAGCTCGTGAAACAGGGTGATGTCGCGCAGTTCGCGATTGAGCAGGCAAAAGAGATAATAGAGCGCCGAATTGCCCGCGCGGATGTGCAGCGGCACGATGGGCGCGGCAAACTTGCGCGCCAGCGAGACCGCCGAGGGCTCCCACGGGCGCTCCTGCAGGCCGGACCAGGTCAAGGCCGCCAGCTTGCCTGCCGGGAACATGATGATGCAGCGCTCGTCCTGCAGGGCCTGCCGGACCCCGGCCAGGGTGGCGCGCGCCGTGGCACGGGAGCGCTTTTCCTGCACCCATTCCACCGGAATGATGACATCGTCTGCCGCCGGGATCACCCGCAGGGCATCGGCATTGGCCAGAAACATCAGGTCCGGGCGGCGGGATTTCAGGGCATCAAAGACGGCTATGCCGTCGGCCAGCCCGGTCGGGTGATCGGCGATTACCACCACGCGGCCGCGTGCGGGCACCTGCGCAAGACCCGCGATCTCCAGCTTCAGCTTCAGCAGGCCGGACACATGCGCAAATGCGGCAAAGCCGCTGCACCGGGCCACGTCATCGGCCATGGCGCGGGCCTTTTCATAGCCCAGCGCCCGATAGAGCGCGGGGCGCAGCAATGGCCACAGCCAAGCCTTGGCGCGCAAATGCTCACAGCGCTCCTCGATCAGGTCATCGACAATGTGGCCTGGAGCATCCATGGGTTCAGTGTCAGGATTTTGCCCATTGGTGCAAGAGGCGCAAAAGCCGCTGGCCCGGGGCCGACGGCTCTGCTAAAGAGCAATTGGCGTCCCCGTAGCTCAGCAGGATAGAGCACCAGATTCCTAATCTGGGGGCCACAGGTTCGAATCCTGTCGGGGACACCATGACGCTTCGCTGCTTGAGGACACTCTCGCCTGGCGGCTGACGGAGCGCAGGACTGACGGGATGAACCATGTCTGATTTGCCTCCCTGCCCCCAATGCGGCTCCGTCTATGCCTATGAGGACGGGGCGCTGCTGGTCTGCCCTGAATGCGCGCATGAATGGGCGCCGGGCACTGCAGAAGAGAATACCCAGGTGGTCAGGGACGCGCATGGCACTGTTCTGCATGACGGCGATACGGTGACGGTGATCAAGGACCTCAGGGTCAAGGGCGCCTCCGCCGTGGTCAAGGTCGGCACCAAGGTCAGGAACATCCGTCTGGTGGACGGCGATCATGACATTGACTGCAAGATTCCCGGCATTGGCGCCATGGGGCTGAAATCCGAATTCGTCAAAAAGGCCTGACGAGGCAGGCAATGGGCCGGAAGCTTGCGCCAGCATCATTGCACCGCCGCCTTGTTCTGGGCGGGCTTGCCGCCTGGGCCGCGCCGGTGCGCCTGCAGGCCCGGACGAAAGCGCCGGATGAACCCGCGCCGGGGCAGGTGGCGTATGTCTATAGCGGCCACAGCTTTACCCTGGAAGATGGCCGCCGGGTGCGGCTGGGCAGTATCGAGGCGCCGCGCCCGGCGCACTCGGGCGTGCGTGCCCAGCCACTGGCCGATGTGGCCAGGGCGGCGCTGGAGCGGCGCATTCTTGGCAAGACGGTGCAGTTCACCAATCCCGTGCCGGACCGGTTTTCGCGCATTCGCGCGCAGGCATTCGTCACCGGCGGGGCGGCGGACAAGCCGGTATGGGTGCAGGGCAATCTGATCGCGCGCGGCCTGGCGCGGGTGCGCACCTGGCGCGACGATCATGCCCTGGCAGCGCAATTGCTGGCGCTGGAAGCCCTGGCCCGGGCACACAAGCGCGGCCTGTGGGCACTGGCCTTTTACGCCGTGCGCACGCCGCAAAATGTTGCCGCCGCCATTGGCTCGTTCCAGATCGTGCAGGGGCGTGTGGTCGATGCGGTGCGCGTGCGCGGCCGTGTCTATCTGAACTTTGGTGCCGACTGGCGCAAGGATTTCACCATCAGCATCGGCCCCAGGGACACCCGGCGCTTTGCGCGCGCCGGAATTGTCCTTGAGAGGCTTTCCGGGGCGCTGGTGCGCGCCCGGGGGATGATCCGTGCACAAAACGGGCCAATCCTGTATCTGGACCATCCCCAGGCACTGGAAGTGCTGCAAGGGTAGGAACCAGCCGCACGGAACAGTGATGCAGATCAGAGCCGGAATGAACGACTTGGCGAGAATTCATATCTAGAGTGCTTCACGTTTTGATGGGATCAAAACCGCACTCTATCCTATTGTTTTGCCGCACTTCTTATCCGAAAACCGGTTCCCGCTTTTCGGGAAGTGCTCTAGCGCCGGCCATAGGCCGCTCTGGTGCCGAACAGGATGCTGATGGCGGAAAAATATACCAGGGCGCGCAGCATCAGCGTTGCCCCGGAATAGCCGGACAGCCGCGTCCAGCTTGCGGCCATGGCCTCCCCCACTGGCGCGCCGGTGAGCAGGGCATAAATGCCCGGCAGGGTGAAATCGGCAACGACGGCCAGCACCACGGCGGCAACAATCTGGCCGTAATGGCTCATGATCCCGGCACAGACCAGTGCTATGGCGCTGATCAGCAGCAGATCGGACGGGGTGAAACTGTTCTGAAGGCCTGTCAGCATTGCGCTCTCCATCAAACCTGCCCCACCACCTTGAGCCGCGCCTTGGGATGAATTTCGTTTTGTGACATCACGGTGGTCTGGGGCCGGAAGCGCTCGATGATGGAGCGCACATAGGGGCGGATGGCCGGGGAGGTCAGAAGCACTGGCACATCACCGGCCTGGGCCGCCGCATCAAAGGCCTGGCGCACCGCATTGATGAATTCGTGCAGCTTCGATGGCGGCAGGGCCAGCTGGCGGTTGTCGCCGTCGCCGATCAGGCTTTCGGCAAAGACCTGCTCCCATTCCGGCGACAGGCCGAGAATCGGCAGGCTGCCATCCGGCGCCGCCGCAGCATGGCACAATTGCCGTGCCAGACGGGTGCGCACATGCTCGATGATGGCGCCAAGGTTCTGCGTGGTGGCACTGGCCTCGGCAATGCCCTCAAGGATGGCCGGCAGGTCGCGGATCGAGACGCGCTCTTTCAGCAGGCCTTGCAGGATTTGCTGGATGCCGGACCGGCTGATCTGTGACGGGCAGATGTCCTCGAGCAGTTTCTTTTCTTCCTTGCCCAGGCCATCGAGCAGTTTTTCGGTGGCCGCGAAGGACAGGAGATCGGGCATGCTGTCCCGCAGGATCTCGGTCAGGTGGGTCGCCAGCACCGTTGCCGGATCAACCACGGTCAGCCCCTTGAACGTGGCTTCCTCGCGCAGGGATTCGGTGATCCAGGTCGCGGGCAGGCCAAAGGTGGGCTCGCGGACGTGTTCGCCGGGCAGGTCGATCTGCGCACCGGCCGGATCCATCACCAGCAAATGCCCCAGTTTCAACTGGCCCCGGCCCGCCTCGATCTCCTTGACGCGGATCATGTAGTCATCGGCGCCCAATTGCATGTTGTCGAGAATGCGCACCGGCGGCATGACAAAGCCCATGTCTTGGGCCATCTGCCGCCGCAAGGCCTTGATCTGGTCGGTCAGGCGGCGGCCCTCCATATCGTTGATGAGACTGAGCAGGTTATAGCCAAGCTCGATTTTCAGCCCATCGATATGCAGGCTGTCGGTAATCGGCTCTTCGGCCTCTTCCACCGCGCCGTCTTCCTGTGCCTTGGCTTCATCGGCGCGCTCTGCCTCCTGGGTGCGGCGCCGGTAGAGCGCCCAGGCGCCGCCGCCGGCCAGAGCCGACATCAGGGCGAAGGGCACAAACGGCATGCCCGGCAGCAGCGCCGCAATCAGGGTGATGACAGCGATCATCACCAGCCCTTGCGGATAGACGGTGAATTGCTTGAACAGGGCCTTGTCGGCCGTGCCCTCGACCCCGGCCTTGGAGACCAGCAGACCGGCGGCAATGGAGATGACCAGCGCCGGGATCTGGCTGACCAGGCCATCGCCAATGGTCAGCATGGTGTAATTGGATGCCGCCTGGGCGAACGGCATGCCCTCCTGGCCCACGCCGATGATCATGCCGCCAATGATGTTGATGGCGGTAATCAGCAGCCCGGCCACGGCATCGCCGCGCACGAATTTGGAGGCCCCGTCCATGG
>JALWUB010000256.1 GCA_026993275.1 Robiginitomaculum sp.
AGCTGGGCCGGTTGACGGCGCTGCTCACCGAAAGCCTGAGCGGCGTGCGCATGATCAAGGCCTATCAGCTTGAAGACATCGAAAAGGCCCGCGCCGCCAGGGAATTTGACCAGAGCCGGGCGCTGGCCCTGGCGCTGGTCGCGAAAAAGGCGCGCATTGACCCGTTGCTGGAACTGACCGGCGGCATTGCCTTTGCCGCCATCCTGGTGCTGGCCAGCTGGCGCGCCAGCGGCCATGGCGCCCCGGCGGCCAATCTGGTCGGCTTCATCACGGCGCTGGCGG
Source organism: Robiginitomaculum sp. (assembly GCA_026993275.1). GTDB lineage: Bacteria > Pseudomonadota > Alphaproteobacteria > Caulobacterales > Maricaulaceae > Robiginitomaculum_B. Next base: position 283 of record JALWUB010000256.1, read on the forward strand.
TGATGGCGCCTGCGGTGCGGGCGCTGGGCACGCTCAATGCCGTGTGGCAGGAAGGCGCGGCGGCCCTGGCGCGCCTTTTCGCGGTGCTGGACGAGACCCCGCACATCAGGGACAAGCCCGGCGCCAGGGCCTTGCAGGTCAGCAAGGGCGAAGTGCGTTTCGAGCAGGTGTCCCTGTCATACGGGGGCGGGCCGAAAGTGCTGGACGGCGTCAGCTTCATTGCCCGGCCCGGCAGGACCCTGGCGCTTGTCGGCCCTTCAGGCGCGGGCAAGACCAGCGTGCTCAATCTCATCGCCCGGCTTTATGACCCGGACAGCGGCACAATCTGCATTGATGGCACCGCCATCACGGACGTGACCCTGTCTTCCTTGCGCGCCGCTCTGGCGCTGGTCAGCCAGGATGCGGTGCTGTTTGACGCGACCATTGCGCAAAACATCGCCTTTGGCCGCCCGGGGGCATCGGAGGAAGAGATTGTCAATGCGGCCCGGGCCGCGGCAGCGGACGATTTCATCCGGGCGCAGCCGCATGGCTATCAGACCCTGGTGGGCGAGCATGGACAGCGCCTCTCCGGGGGCCAGAAACAGCGCATTGCCTTGGCCCGGGCGCTGCTCAAGGATGCGCCGATCCTGTTGCTCGATGAAGCCACCAGCGCGCTGGACGCGCCCTCCGAGGCCGCTGTGCAGCAGGCGCTGGACAGGGTGCGCAAGGGGCGGACCACCATCATGATTGCGCACCGTTTTGCCAGCGTGCGCAAGGCCGATTCCATTCTGGTGCTCGATCATGGCCGCGTGGCCGAGAGCGGCACGCATGAAAGCCTGATGCAAAAGGGCGGGCTTTATGCCCGCCTCGCCGAAGAACAGTTTATCCGCTGAGCCCGGCCAGGGCCTCCGCCACCATGGCGATGGCCCGGTCCGCCAGTGCGCGATCCGGGCTCTCCGCCATGATGCGAATCACCGGCTCGGTTCCTGATGGCCGCACCAGCAGGCGCCCGGCCTCCCCCAGCAGGCCTTGCGCCTCCGCCATTGCCTGAACCACACTCGCTGCTGCCATCGGATCGGCGCCATCGGGGCGTGGCACATTGCGCAAGACCTGCGGCACCGGTGCAAACGGGCGCAGCGCCTGGCTGGCCGGGCGGTCTGATGCCGCCAGCAGCTTGAGCACGGCCAGCGCTGCCACCAGCCCATCGCCGGTGGGGCACAGGTCTGGCAGGCGCAAGTGCCCCGACTGTTCACCGCCGAGATTGGTGCCGGTTTCCTTCATGCACTGCGCCACATGGCGATCACCGACTTTTGTGCGCAGGAGCGTGAGGCCAAGGCCGTGCAGAAAATGCTCCAGGCCGAGATTGGACATTTGCGTTGCCACCACTGCCCCGCCGCGCAGGCGGCCACTGTCTTGCCAGCCTTGCGCCAGGGCGGCGAGCATCTGGTCGCCATCCAGCAGCGCGCCGGTCTCATCGGCCATGACCACCCGGTCGGCATCGCCATCAAAGGCAATGCCGGCATCGGCCTGTGTTTGCGCAACGGCCTTTTGCATGCCGTGCGGCGCGGTGGAGCCGCAATCCCGGTTGATGTTCGTGCCATCCGGTTCGGCATGCAGGGCGGCAACGTCCGCGCCCGCCTCCCGCAACAGGCGCGGCGCCAGCGCCGAGGCGGCGCCATTGGCGCAATCGACCACCAGTTTGAGCCCGCTCAGGGGACGGTTTGGTGCCATCGCCCTGATGGCGCCTGCATAAAGAGAGGCGATGACGCCGCTCTGCTTGATTTTTCCTTCGCCAGCGCCCGCCATGGCGGATGCGGGCAGGGCATTGATGTGTGCCTGCAAGGCCTGCTGGGCGTCCCTGTCCAGCTTGTCGCCATGCGCGCCAAAGACCTTGACGCCATTGTCACTGGCCGGGTTGTGCGAAGCGGTCAGCATGATGCCCAGCGCCGCGCCGCGTTCGCGCACCGCCAGGCCAACGGCCGCGCTGGGCACAATACCGCCCAGCAGCACATGGGCGCCGCCTGCGGCAAGGCCCTGTGCCAGTGCCGCTTCCAGTTCTTCTCCCGAGGCACGGGTGTCGCGTCCAACAAGAACTGCGCTGCCCGGGGCGAGCATCGCCGCAGCCGCGCGGCCAATGCGGTGCAGGCTTGGCGCATCAATGGGCGCCTGCCCGGCCTTGCCGCGAATGCCATCGGTGCCAAATTTGATCGCGGTTCCGGTCATGACGGTGCGGCAAGCCCTTTTGATTGCGTTTGCACCGCCACGGTTTTGCATGCGCATGAGAAGACGGCAAGTTCTGTTGGTGAATTGTATTGCCTTGGGCTTTTCAATTGCCTAGACGATAAGTCAGAAACTGGTCTGAGACATCATCATGAAACCCATTCGCAAAGCCGTTCTGCCGGTTGCCGGTCTTGGCACCCGGGTCTTGCCCGCGACCAAGTCCATCCCCAAGGAAATGCTTCCCATTGTGGACCGCCCGGCAGTCCAGTATGTGGTTGACGAGGCCTTTGAGGCCGGAATCGAGCATATCGTCTTTGTCACCGGCCGCGCCAAAAGCGCCATCGAGGATTATTTCGACCGGGCTTTCGAGCTGGAAAGCATTTTGCGCGCCAAGGACAAGTTGGATGTTCTGGACATGCTTGAAGCTGCCCGCCCAGCGCCTGGAACCATGAGCTTCGTACGCCAGCAAATGCCGCTGGGCCTTGGCCATGCCATCTGGTGCGCCCGCGACATCATTGGCGATGAGGCCTTTGCAGTGCTGTTGCCCGATGTGCTCATTCAGGGAGAGCCGGGCTGCCTTGCGCAGATGACCAAGGTCTATGAACAGCATGGCGGCAATGTCATCGCCGTTGACAATGTGCCAAGGGCCGAGGTCAGCAAATATGGCGTGATTGCGCCGGGAGAGCGGTCCGGGGATGCCATCACCATGCGCGGCATGGTCGAAAAACCCAAACCCCAACACGCCCCGTCAACACTGAAAATCACCGGCCGCTATATCCTGCAGCCGCAAATCCTGGCGCTTCTGGAAGATCAGAAAAGCGGTGCCGGCGGCGAGATCCAGCTGACCGACGCCATGGCCAGGCTGATGCAAAGCCAGCCCTTTTACGCCCTCGAGTATCAGGGCACGGACTTTGATTGCGGTGACAAGCTTGGTTATTTGCGCGCCATCGCCCACTATGCCCTGGCGCACGGGACGCTGGGCGCCGGTGCGCGCTCTGTTCTGCAAAAAGCCCTGGAGGAAACCGGCTCATGAAGGTTCTGATTCTTGGCGGTGACGGGTTTTGCGGCTGGCCCACGGCCCTGCATTTGTCGGCCAGCGGCCATGATGTCTGCATTGCCGACAATCTGTCGCGGCGCAATATCGACAATGAACTTGAGGTCGGCTCGCTGACGCCGATCCGCTTCATGGGCGAACGCCTGCAGGCCTGGAGCGAGGTCAGCGGGAAAACCATTTCTTTTTTCCGCATCGATGTGGCGCGCGAATATGGCGCTCTTCTGGCGCTGCTGAAAGAGTTTGCCCCGGACACCATCGTGCACTTTGCCGAACAGCGCGCTGCGCCCTATTCGATGAAATCCGCCTGGCACAAGCGCTATACGGTGGACAACAATCTCAATGCCACCAACAATGTCCTCGCGGCCATTGTCGAATCCGGCATTGATGCGCACCTGGTGCATCTGGGCACCATGGGGGTTTATGGCTATGGCACGGCGGGGGCCAAAATCCCCGAAGGCTATCTGACCGTGCGTATTGAAAACGATGCCGGTGAACTGGTGGAAACCGAGATTCTCTATCCCGCCAATCCGGGCTCGATCTACCATATGACGAAAACCCAGGACCAGCTGTTCTTTGCCTTCTACAACAAGAATGACAAGGTGCGCATTACCGACCTGCACCAGGGCATTGTCTGGGGCACCCAGACCGAACAGACCCGCATGGACGAGCGCCTGATCAACCGTTTCGACTATGATGGCGATTACGGCACCGTGCTGAACCGCTTCCTGATGCAGGCAGCGGTGGGCTATCCGCTGACCGTGCACGGCACGGGCGGGCAGACCCGCGCCTTCATCCATATCCAGGACACCGTGCGCTGTATCGAACTGGCGGTGGAAAACCCGCCGCAGCATGGCGAACGGGTGTGCATTTTCAACCAGATGACCGAAACCCATAGGGTGCGCGATCTGGCCAAGATGATTGCCGAGCGCACCGGCGCGCAAATCGCCTATGTGGACAATCCGCGCAATGAGGACGCGGAAAACGAGCTGATGGTGGAAAACCGGCGGCTTTTGGGCCTGGGGCTCAATCCCATCACCCTGGAAGAGGGTTTGCTGGACGAGGTGGTCAGCATTGCGCAAAAATATGCTGACCGCTGCGACCGCAGCAAGATCCCCTGCGTTTCCTACTGGACGCCGCGCCCGTAACCAGGTTTTCCAGGCATTCCGGCGCGCATCTGTCTTTCAAGCCTGTGCAGCCGCGCCCGGGCCTTGCGCCATTGCCACCACAGCACCATGATCTTGGGGCCGTCCACCAGATAGCGCCGCCACAGCCGCCCCGGTTCGCTGAGCAGGCGGAACAGCCACTCAAGCCGCAGTCTTTGCATCCACACAGGAGCCCGGCGCAGGGAGCCTGCGAGAAATTCCAGCGATGCGCCAACGCACAATCCCGTGCCCACGCAGCTGCCGCGGCGCATGCAGGCGCGGGCGATCATTTCCTGTTGCGGCGAGCCGACACAGAAAAACACGAAGCGCGACGGGTTGGCCTCGACAAAATCCGCGCACTGCTCGATCGCCAGAAGATCATGGCGCAAGCCCATGGGCGGCTCATACCAGCGCACGTCCTTCAGGCCATAGCGTTCCGTGATGATGCTGACCGTGCCTTGCCGGGCGCCGATAATGGTGATGGTGTCCTCTGGCCGGATCACGCTTTCAAACAGGTGCCGGGTCAGGTCGGACCCCGGCGTGACATCTATTTTTTCGCCGCTGAGCAGGGCCAGCAATTCCAGAATGCGCGAATCGCACACGGTCAGCCAGGCATCGCCATAAAGCCGTTTCACCCAGCCCGGCTCGCTTTGCAGGCGCACAAGGTGATCGACATTGGGCGTGACCACAAACCGGAACGCCGCTCCCGGCGGGCGTTCGGCAACACGCTCGGCCGTCTGGTCGAAATTGATGCGGTCAAAGGTATTGTTCAGGAACCAGAGGTGACGGCTTTGCTTGCGCCGCTCCGGCCTTGGCGCACTGATGTCGCTGCTTGTGTCCACGCTGATTCACCCTGTTTTGGCTTGTTATGATTTTTCAGCAGGGGCAGCTTAGCGCAAAGCCCTTAACGGAGCCCTTAGACTGGTTTGTGGTGCGCATGCGCAATATCCGGGTGGCGCATGGCCCGGGCCGGGCTAGACTGTGCCGCATGACCCAGTCATCCACAGATTATCAGCACGTCACCCGGGCGCTGGCCTATCTGGATGCGCATTGGCGCGAACGGCCGGATCTGGCGCGCATTGCCCGCCATGTGGGCCTCAGCGCCGCGCATTTTCACCGCGTGTTTGCGCGCTGGACCGGCACCAGCCCCAAGCGCTTCATGGATGCGCTGGCGCATGACCATGCCCGCAACTCCCTCTTGGAAGGCCTCAGCGTGCTGGATGCCAGTTATGATGCGGGGCTGTCCTCGCCCTCGCGCCTGCATGATCTGTTCATTGCCCAGGAAGCGGTCACGCCCGGCGAGGCCAAGGCGCGCGGCCGCGGCCTGCGCTTTGCCTGGGGCGTGGCGCCCTCGCCCTTTGGCCAGGCGGTGATGCTGATATCGCCGCGCGGCCTGTCGGCCCTGGGCTTTGCCGATGAGGGCGCGGAAATGGCTGTGCTGCAGGATCTGCGCAGCCGCTATCCGGCAGCAGACTATGTTCAGGACGACGCTGCGGCCAGGGCGCTGGGCGCCGATATCTTCGAACACGGCCAGACCGTGAAGCTTTCGCTCTATGGCACCAGATGGCAAAGGCAGGTCTGGCGCGCCTTGCTGGCCATTCCACCAGGCAGGACCACGCGCTATGCGCAGATTGCGGCGCAGCTGTGTTCGCCAAAGGCGGCGCGCGCGGTCGGCGCCGCCGTTGGCGCCAATCCGGTTTCCTGGCTGATACCCTGTCACCGGGTGCTGGGCGCTGATGGCCGCCTGACCGGCTATCACTGGGGTGTAGAACGCAAGCGCTCCATGCTGGTCTATGAGGCCGTGACGGCGTAAACTGCGGCCCATGAATACCGGACCCCTGATTGCACTGGCGCTGATGGCGCTGTTGTTTGCGGCTGCCGTCTTGCGCGCAGTGCTGGGCTATCGCGCCGTGTACCGGGATGCGCATGCCGAATGGCCGGCGTTCCAGAGCGGCCGTCCCGATCTTGCCGAGGGCATGACCGAGCAAGGCTTTGTCCGCGCCTTTGTGCGCGCCCACGGCCCGCGCCCGGCGCTATATGGTGCGGTCATGCTGGTTCTGGCGGCGCTGCTGACGCCGCTGATCGTGGTGATGTTGACAACGCTTTATTCGCTGCTGATTGCCACGCCCTCAAACCCGGCCGATGGCAGTGCCCTGGTGCAGGGCGTGCAACATCAGTTTCGCCGTGACGGCCCGCTGGTCTATGCCTTTTTCATGTTTTTCGGGCTGATCGCCTCATGGGGGCTTGTCGCCTTTCTGGTGGCCCGGCGCTATCACAGCCGCCGCCCCGGCTCGCTCGATGACGAGTTGCGCCTGGAGCGCGGCGATGAGCCCCTGCCGACCGCGCCAAAGGCCCGGCCGCGGCCCAAATGGTCGCCGCTGGTGCAGACCAAGGACGGCTTGCGCCTGCCCGAACATGCCGAAAAGGAAGCCGAGTGATGGAATACCTGCACACCATGGTGCGCATCAGCGATGTGGACGAATCCTTGCGCTTTTACTGCGACGGACTTGGCCTGCGGCAACTGCGCCGGATCGACAATGAAGCCGGGCGGTTTTCATTGATCTTCCTGGCCGCACCGGCAGATATCGCGCGTTATGGTCCGTATCAGGGCAAAGCCCTTGCCGCCGGCCTGCCCATGCTGGAACTGACCTGGAACTGGGATGAAAAGGGCTATGATGGCGGGCGCAATTTTGGCCATCTGGCCTATCAGACAGATGACATCTATGCCCGCTGCGCGCATCTGCAGACGCTGGGCGTCACCATCAACCGGCCGCCGCGCGACGGCCATATGGCATTTGTGCGCTCGCCAGACGGCATTTCCATCGAATTGCTGCAAAAGGGCGAGCCGCTGCCGCCAGAAGAGCCCTGGGCGAGCATGCCCAATCAGGGCACTTGGTAGGCTCAGGCCCTACTTGCCGCCCTTGTAGACCTTGCCGCCCTTCATGACGAAATCCACGTCTTCCAGTTCGCGCACGTCTTTGAGCGGATTGCCGTCAACGGCAATGATGTCGGCCCATTTGCCGGGCGCCAGCGTGCCCACCTGATCGCTCATTTGCAGATGATCGGCGGCCACCACCGTGGCGGCGCGAATCGCCTCCATGGGGGTGAAGCCAGCCTTGACCATGAGCGCAAACTCGCGCGCATTGCCGCCATGGTGCGAGACCCCTGAATCGGTGCCAAAGGCGACCTTGACGCCGCCCTCATGGGCCATGCGCAGCATTTCGATCATGCGCGGGCCAACCTCCAGCGCCTTCTTGCGCGAGGGCGGCGGCAAGAATCCCTTGGGGTCTTTCGCCATCTCCACCACCGTCGCCCCGGCGAGAACCGTGGGGATCAGGTATGCATCATGTTCCTTGAACAGCTTGACAGTTTCGGCATCCAGAAAAGTGCCGTGCTCGATGGAATCAACACCGGCGCGCAAGGCCGCATCAATCCCGGCCTTGCCATGGGCATGAGCCGTGACCTGGCGGCCCATATAGTGCGCGGTTTGCACGATATTGCGCAGCTCGTCATCGAAAAACTGCTGTTCCGTGCCTGCTGCCGTGTTGGAGAGCACGCCGCCGGTGGCGGTGATCTTGATGACATCGGCGCCCTTGCGCACGTTTTCGCGCACCGCCCGGCGGCAGTCATAGGGGCCATTGCAGATGGATGAACGGTAAAGCGCCGCCGCAATCGGCTCGGCATAGCCATGGCGCGGATCGCCATGGCCGCCCGAGGCGCTGATGATCTGTCCGGCGGCGCGAATGCGCGGGCCCGGTATGTCGCCGCGATTGATGGCATCGCGCACCGCAAAGATCGCATCCTCGCCGCGCGCGCCGACATCCTGCACTGTGGTAAACCCGGCCAGCAGGGTGCGCCGGGCAAATTTGGTGGCGTTCATGGCCCAGTCGGCATCGGAGAAGGTCACCGTATCGAGGCGCCCCCTGGGGCCAAGCTCGGAGGTCAGGTGCACATGGCTGTCGATCAGCCCGGGCAGGCAGAACTTGCCGCGCAAATCCACAACCGTATCGCCCTTGGGCGCGGCAAAGCCCTTGAGGATGTCTTGAATTCTGCCGTCATGGCTGACGATGATGGTTGCGGCGCCGCGCGGCGAGTGGCCGGGCTGGTCCAGCACCGCGCCGCATTGCACCGCCTGGGTATGGGCGAAGGCGGGCGCCGCCAGGCCCAGGGAGAGTGCCAGCGCCAGGGCTGTGGTCTTGATGGTCATGAGAATTCCCCTGATTGTGATTTTGCCGCCAGCCTAACGCCAATATCGCGCCGGTAAAAGCCGCCGGGGAAATTGATTTCACCGATCAGGCCATAGGCGCGGCTGGCTGCATCGCTCACCGCATCGCCCAGCGCCGTTACCGCCAGCACCCGCCCGCCTGCCGAAACCAGCCGCCCGTTGGCGTCCAGCGCCGTGCCCGCATGGAAGACTTGCGCATCGGCGGGCAGGTCTTGCGGCAGGCTGATGGGCAGGCCCCTGGCATAGGCGCCGGGATAGCCTTTGGCCGCCATGATGATGCAGGCCGCGGCGCGTTCGTCCCATGCGGGCGGGGCGGCCTGGTCCAGCGTGCCAGTGGCGCAGGCTCGCAGCAGCGGCGCCAGATCGTTTTGCAGACGCATCATCAGCACCTGGCATTCCGGATCGCCAAAGCGCACATTGAACTCAATCAGCTTCGGCCCGTCCGCATCAATCATCAGCCCGGCGAACAGCACGCCGCAAAACGGCGCCCCTTCCGCGGCCATGCCAGTGATGGTTGGCGTGATGATGCACTCCATGATGTGCGCTGCCATGGTTTCATTCACCTGGGCCGTTGGCGAAAATGCGCCCATGCCGCCGGTGTTGGGGCCCCGGTCGCCATCGAACGCGCGCTTGTGATCCTGCGCCGCGATCAGCGGCCGCACGGTCTGGCCATCGCTGAGCGCAAAAAACGACGCCTCGACGCCGGTCAGGAATTCCTCGATCACCAGGGTTTGCGAGGCGGCGCCGAACTGACCCGCCAGCATGGCTTTGGCAGAGGCAATCGCCTCGTCCAGGGTGGACGCGATGACCACACCCTTGCCCGCCGCCAGGCCATCGGCCTTGAGCACGAAGGGCGGGGCCAGGGTGCGCATGTAGTCCTCTGCCTCTTCCAGCGAGGTTACCGTGCGCGAGGCCGCCGTGGGGATGCCATGGCGCGCGCAAAAGGCCTTGGTGAAGGCCTTGGAGCTTTCCAGCCGTGCCGCTTGTGCCGATGGGCCAAAAACCGCGATTCCGGTTTTGCGCATATCGTCTGCCAGCCCCGCCGCCAGCGGCGCTTCGGGGCCGATGACCACCAGGTCCGGGTTTTCCGTTTTTGCCAGCGCCAGCAGGCCCGGTGCATCATTAGCACGCACCGGCACGCAGCGGCCCAGCGCTTCCAGGCCCGGATTGCCCGGCGCACTGACCAGCTCGCGCACTTTTGGGCTCTGGACGAGCTTCCAGCCCAGGGCATGCTCGCGTCCGCCGCCGCCAATGAGCAGAACTTTCATCTGTCGCCTCCGGGCCATGCCGTTATAGTAGAGCAGCATCTTTAGAGGGATTCGCCGCCGTGCCGGAACCATCGCCAACAAATGCGCATGAATACACCGTCTCGGAACTCGCCGGGGCGCTCAAGCGCACCGTCGAGAGCGCCTATGGCCATGTGCGCGTGCGCGGCGAGCTTGGGCGGGTCACCATCGCCCGCTCCGGCCATGTCTATATGGACCTCAAGGACGAACGCGCGGTGATTGCCTCGATCATCTGGAAAGGTGTGGCGGCGCGCCTGCGCTTTGCTCCGGAAGAGGGTCTGGAGGTCATTGCCGAGGGGCGGCTGACCACCTATCCCGGGCGCTCGCAATACCAGCTCATCGTCGAAAAGCTGGAGCCTGCAGGCGCCGGGGCACTGATGGCGCTGCTGGAGGCCCGGCGCAAGACGTTTGAGGCCGAGGGCCTGTTTGCGCAAGCGCGCAAGAAGCCCTTGCCGTTTCTGCCGCGCACCATTGGCGTCATCACCTCGCCCACCGGCGCGGTGATCCGCGATATTCTGCACCGGCTGAGCGAGCGCTTTCCGCGCCATGTGCTGTTGTGGCCGGTGCTGGTGCAGGGCGAGGCCTGCGCCTGCCAGGTGAGCGCCGCCATTGACGGCTTCAATGCCCTGCCCGAAGACGGCCCGGTGCCGCGTCCGGACCTGCTGATCGTCGCCCGCGGCGGCGGCTCGATCGAGGATTTGTGGGGGTTTAACGAAGAGGAAGTCGTGCGCGCCGCGGCACGCTCCGCCATTCCGCTGATTTCCGCCATCGGCCACGAAACCGACTGGACCTTGCTTGACCATGTTGCCGATGCGCGCGCGCCCACGCCCACGGGCGCCGCCGAAATCGCCGTGCCGGTGCGCACGCAATTGCTGGCCGCCGTGCAGGATCTGGGGCTGCGGCTCAGCCGCGCCATGACGCGCCTTGGCGAACGCAAGGCCACCGACTTGCGCGCCGCCGCGCGTGGCCTGCCGCGGCCTGAGGACCTGCTGGGCACACTCAGCCAGCGTTTTGATTTTGCTGCGCAAAACCTGCAAAAGGCCTTGCAGGGCGGGCTTGAGGTGCGCGCCCGGCGCCTTGAGACTGCTGGCGCGCGGCTTGCGCCAGGGCACCTGCACCGGGAGCTGGATCACATTGGCCAGCGCCTGGCCTCCCTCTCGGGCCGGGCCCGGGCGGGCATGGCGCGCATATTGGCCGAGCGCGCGCAAAAACTCTCTGCGGAGGCCAAATTGCTCGAATCGGTCTCCTACGAGGGTGTGCTGGCGCGTGGTTTTGCGCTGGTGCACCGCGAAGATGGCCGCCTTGTCCGCCGTGCCGCGGCGCTGCGGGCCGGCGAGCCGGTGTGCCTTGAATTTGCCGATGGCAGCCGCAAGGCGCGCATTGAGGGCAAGGCAGCACGCACCGCCCAAAAGCACAGCAAGCCGCGCTCCTCCTCCCCGGGCCAGGGCTCGCTGTTTTAAGAGCCTGAATCCCAAAAAGGCGAATGCGTTTGGGACCTATAGCGCGCGGACCAGTTCGGCAAAGCCGCCAGAGCTGCCAGAGCCGCCACTGTGGCGCGTGCGCGCCTTGGCGGGCCGGTCCGGCCTGGCATCGGGACGGGGCGCGTGCGTCTTGCGGCCGGACTTGCCCCGGCCTGCGCGCTTTTGCTGTTGCGGGGCAGTCTTGGGCGGCAGTTTCAGCCCCTTGATGGCGCGTGCATCTTCGGCAAAATTGGCAGGCAGGGGCAGGACCTGAAGTGTCTGCCGGGTAAGCTTTTCGATATCGCCCATATGGCCGCGCTCGTCAGCAGCCACAAAGGACAGCGCCAGCCCCGACGCCCCGGCGCGCGCCGTGCGGCCAATGCGGTGCACATACTGTTCGGCGACATTGGGAATATCAAAATTGATGACATGGCTGACAGCGGCAATGTCAATGCCGCGGGCGGCGATGTCGGTGGCCACCAGCACGGTGCAATCGCCCTTGCGGAACGCCTCCAGCGCCCGCTCGCGCTGGGGCTGGCTCTTGTTGCCATGGATGGCGGCGGCCTCGATCCCGGCGGCGGCCAGATGGCGCACCACCTTGTTGGCGCCATGCTTGGTGCGCGTAAACACCAGGGCGCGGCCGATCGAGGGGTCGCGCAGGTTCAGGCTCAACAGCGCCTGCTTGTCGCCCTGATTGACGAAGGTCTTGTATTGCTGCACGCGCTCTGCGGTGCTGGCCACGGGGGCCACGGTCACATGGGCCGGGTTGTCCAGATACTGTTTCGCCAGCGCGGAAATGGCCCTGGGCATGGTTGCCGAAAAGAACAGGGTCTGGCGCGCCCTGGGCAAGAGCGGCACGATGCGGCGCAGGTCATGGACAAAGCCCAGATCCAGCATCTGGTCGGCTTCGTCCAGCACCAGCACCTCGACCGCATCGAGGCTGAGGGCGCCGCGGCCCACCAGGTCAAGAAGCCGCCCCGGCGTCGCCACCAGAACGTCAACGCCGGCGGCGAGGCGGTTGATGTGGCGCTTGACCGGCACGCCGCCGAAAATGGCGGCCACGCCGAGCTTGAGAAACTGGCCATAGGCCTCGAAGGAGGCCGCGATCTGCCCGGCCAGTTCGCGCGTCGGCGCCAGCACCAGCACCCGGGTGCCGCGGCGGGGCCGCGGCTGGCGGTTGCGGTGCAGATGATCGAGGATCGGCAGCGCGAAGGCCGCCGTCTTGCCGGTGCCGGTCTGGGCAATGCCCAGAAGGTCGCGGCCCGCCAGCGCCAGCGGAATGGCCTGGCGCTGGATCGGCGTCGGGGCGCTGTAGCCTTGCGCCAGCAGCGCCTCTTCAAGCGGTTTGGCAAGGTTCAATTGGGTAAAATCAGTCATATGTCTTCAATACAAACAGGGCGCATCCTGGCACAGCCGCCTGGCGGCCAGCGCGGAGGCGCGGGATGAAACGACCCGCGTGAAAGAGGGCGCAAAAGAGGGATGAAAATGAAGGGGCGTCAGCGCAACATCATGCTGCGCGCTTCACGCTGCCCGATCACGCATCCCGTCCGGGACGCGTTCCAAGGCCTGCATATGGACGCGCGCCCGGGCAAAGTCAATGCGCCGCACACAGGAGCGCGTTTGGGCGCAGATCTGGAGCGCTTCACGTTTTGATAGACTCAAAACCGCACTCTGTCCCATTGTTCTGCCGCACTTCTTATCCGAAAACCGGTTCCCATCCCGGATCGGGGTCCGGGACAGGCTTTTCGGGAAGTGCTCTAGCGCATTGGCACAAAGTCATTGGCGAGGCGGTTCATCTTGAACAGCACCAGGGTGTTGAAGACAATGTCCATGGCCACGACCACCGCCGCCAGGCCAAGGCTGTATTGCTGAAACACCGAAAGCGGCAATTGCCCGGTAAAGCCCAGCACGGCAATGATGATCAGCGTGATCATCGGCACCAGCGACAGGAACATGTCCACCAGCGGCCCGTCCATGCCAACCCGGGAGAAGGCCGTCAGCCCCATCTGTATGGCAAGATAGGCGAGACACGCCACGCTGACCGCGAACATGCCGGTGGCGTCTTCCGGAACGTCCAGGACCGGCAGGGCAAACAGGATGATCAGTGCGGAAAAGACAAAGGGCGAGCCTTCGCGAAACAAGAACCGGACAAGCGCCATATCAACCCCCGTTACACAGCCGAACAGTCCCTTATAAGACCAAAGGCCTGTTTTGCAAAATCATCCGGACAGCCCCGCCCTTCTCATAGAGCTTTGGCCAGTGCGGCTTTTCAACCAGGCTCTGCCAAAACCCTTTGATGCTTGAATCTTTCCAAAGCTATGAGGACAAAACCTTTCCTTGATTTCAAAGATGAAATATTGTTGAATACTACCCCAGTGAGAGGCCTGATACAGGATTCATGCGTTCTAAATTACCAATGAGATCCTTCCAGGAAAGCGCACAAAAATGAAATAAGCCGATATAAATTTTCTGGGGGGTGGCATGATGCCGGCTTTTGTCAAGTCATTTTTCGTTGCAGTGCTAAGCGCATTTGCTCTTCTTGTAATGTGCGCGTCTCCCGTGGCGGGGCGCGATTTTCCCTCTAACATTACTCTTGGCTCAACGGATCCCCTGTCCCATTTCGATCTGAACGGACTGATTGACAGCCGCACCTCGGTCAGCATTGGCGATGTGAACGGCGATGGCTATGGCGATCTGGTCATGGGTGTGCCGCTGGCCACGGGTGTGCTTGGCGGCGGCTCGGAGGAGCGCGGTGCGGTCTATGTGGTTTTTGGCACGGCTGCGGGGCTGCCCAGCAGCCTGGATGTGAGCACGCTGGACGGCACCAGGGGGTTTATCATCCAGGGGGCAGCCAGTCCTTTTTTCCCGGCTGATCCTGTCGGGTTTCATGCGGGCTGGTCGGTGGCTGCCAATGGCGATGTCAATGGTGACGGCTATGATGACATTCTCATCGGCATGCCCAACTGGCGCGCTGTTGGCATTACCAAGGCGGGCATGAGTTTGGTGTTCTATGGCCGTGGCGGCACGTTTGCGCCGACGGTCACCATTGATCCCTCATTGGCTCAGCAAGCAGGGTTTGCCAAGATAATCGGTGATTGCACCTCTCATGACGAGTGCGGGACATCGGTCGCTTACGCCGGTGATTTCAATGGCGATGGCCGGGATGATATTCTCATCGGTGCGCCATTTCACAATCTGGTCGGCGGGTTACAGAAATTTGGTGCCGCGCGGCTGATATTTGGCTCTGCGACGGTGCCGCTGCCAGAAAGTCCGCACAATACCGCGCAGGGGGTCAGAATTCAGCGTGTTGGTGCCTCGGACGGCAGCGAGTTTGGCCGTTCTGTCGCGGCGGCGGGCGATGTGGACGGGGACGGCTTTGATGACCTGATTATCGGCGCGCCGAAGGAAACCGCCAACGGGCGCTCCCAGTCAGGGCGCGCCTTTGTGGTATTTGGCATGTCCCAGGCGGACATTGCGGCCTGTGTGAACACGGAAAACGAACTGATCAACAACCAGTTCAACAATTGCGCGGCGCGCAGTTCCATCTGGATCGATGGTGCCAATGCCGGCGACGAGGCCGGCACTTCGGTGGCCGGGGCGGGGGATATCAATGGCGATGGCTTCGATGACCTGATTATCGGCGCGCCCAATGCCACGGCACCTGGCGGCCTGCTGGGCAAACCCGGTGCAGGCCAGATCTATGTGGTTTTTGGCAAGGCTTCGCCAACGGATTTTGACCTGGCCAGCATCAAAAGCGGCGGCGGCCTGACCGTTGACGGCTTTTTGTTTAACGGGGTGACTTCGGGCGATCATCTGGGCACGGCTGTGGCCGGTCCCGGGGATCTGAACAATGACGGCATAGACGATATTGTTTTTGGCGCCCCCTTTGCCGATGGCACGACCTCGGACTTTGGCGCGGTCTATGCGATTTTTGGCACCAAGGGCAGTTTTGCTGACCGGCTTGGCATCAATTTTCTCAACGGCAACACCGGCTTCAAGGTCACGGGTGCAGGCAGCCTGTTCCGGCTCGGGCAATCCCTGGCAGGCGGCGGCGATGTCAACAAGGACGGCATTGCCGATCTGGCCATGGGGTCGCTCAGCGGCGGCCATGGCTATGTCCTTTATGGGGGGCCGCCCAACCATGCCCCCACGCCCAAGGATGACGATTTTTCCGTTGATGCAAACCTCATGCTGTCTGGTGCCGGGATCAATCTGGTCACCAATGACAATGGCCATGGCAAAGACAGCGATCCCGATGGCGACCCCGTCAGCATCTTCTCCGTCGCGACCCACAACCCCAATAATGCTACTTTTGTACTGCCCTCGGGCGCGCTGCTGCGCGGCGACAGCGCGGGCAATATTTTTTACGACCCCAACGGGGTCTATGATGCCCTCGGGCCGGGGTCTAGCGCCATCGACAGTTTTCAGTATCAAATCAAGGACACCCCTGCGGGTTTGCCCGCAAACTTTGCCAAAACCGGCTCGGCCACGGTCCGGATCACCGTTGCCGGGGTCAACGATCCGCCTGCCGGGTCTGTGCTCATCAGCGGCACGGCCGTTGTCGGGCTAACCCTGGTTGCCGATGCTTCCGGCCTGACCGACCCGGACGGCCTGGGAACATTCAGCTATCAGTGGAAGCGCGATGGCAGCGCCATTTCCGGAGCCACCACCAGCAGCTATACCCTGGCCTCCGCCGATCAGGGCAAAGCCGTCTCGGTAACGGTTTCCTACACCGATGGCGGCGGCACGGCGCAAAGCGTGACCTCGGACCCCACTGCACCGGTGCAGGGCGGCTTTACCCTGAGCGTGACCAAATCGGGGCTGGGCAGCGGCACCCTGGACAGTGCGCCTGCCGGGATTTCATGTGGCAGCACCTGTAGCGCGCTCTTTGCCGCAGGCACCAGCGTGACGCTGACCCCGGCTGCCGCTGCCGGTTCGGCCTTTGCTGCCTGGAGCGGGGCGTGCAGCGGGCCGGGGGCCTGTGTGGTGGTCATGGACCAGGATCGCAGCGTTGATGCGCGCTTTGAGCTGTCCAGCCCGGGGGCGACAACCCTGTTTTCCTCGGTATTGCCGGCGGCGCGTTCCGGCTTTGTCGGCGGCGGCGCGATTACCGTGTTCGGCTCGGTCATCAATGCTGGCAGCAATGGTGCGCAGAACTGCCAGGTCAGCATCCCCGGCAGCGCGCCGGTCTCGTTGAGCTATCAGCCTACCAATGCCGCCAATGTGCCCAATGGCACTGCCGACAGCATGTTTGATCTGGCGCCGGGCGAGACCAGGTCTTTCATTTATGCCTTCACCCCTCTCAGCACCAGCACCGGCGTGGAGGTGTTTCCGAATACCGTCTGCGACAATGCAAGCGTCGCTGCCATTCCCGGGGTCAATACGGTATTTTTATCCATTGCGGATCATGCGGTGCCAGACATTCTGTCCATTGGAGCCACGCCTTCGGGAGACGGGATCATTACCGTGCCTGCAGGCAGCATCAGCTTCATGAGTGTGTCGGCCACCAATATCGGTGCCGGAGACAGTGCCGGGTCCGCCAACGCCTCCATCACGGTAACGGCCGATGATGGCGGTGCCGGACTGCCACTGCTTGTCCAGGTGTGCGAGACCGATTCTGCCGGGACGTGTATCAGCCCTCTGGGCACGGGTCCGGTTACGTCCAATATCGGCTCAGGGGCCAGCTTTTTTGCCGTATTTGTCTCTGACCTGGCTTCCGGGGGCATCCCGCTGGACCCGGCAGGCAAGCGTATTTTCCTGCGCTTCAAGGACAGCTCGGGGGTGACCCGCTCGGTTACCAGTGCCGCCGTGACCGTGCCCTGAATCGCGGCTTGCCCTGCCCCTGGCAGTGTTGGCATGATTGCGCCTAGCACAAATCGCAAGACAAGAGGGGTTCAGCCATGGGCGCGGAGACTGTCATCATCGAAAAGAACTTCATCAATGGCGCGTGGGAAGACAGCGGCGGGGAAAAAATCGCTGTCATCGACCCGGTGACCGAACAGCCCATTGGCCATGTCTGCGAGGCCAGCGCCGCCGATGTGGACCGCGCCGTGGCTGCCGCCAATGCCGCCTTTCCCGCCTGGAGCGCGCTGACCGGGGCCGAGCGCGCCGCCTTTATCCGCAGGCTCAGCGCCGCCATCCGGGCCCATATGGATGATCTGGTGGCCTTGCAAAAACGCAATTGCGGCAAGCCGCCCGCCGAAGCCGAGGCCGATTTTACCGGCAGCATCGAGTGCCTTGACTATTTTGCCTCCCAGGCAGAAGCGCTGGATGCGCGCCGCCAGCAGGACATTGCCTATGACATTCCCGGCATGGCCTCGGTCACCCGGCTGGAGCCCATGGGGCCGGCGGGTTTCATCCTGCCCTGGAACTTTCCCATGAAAATCTGCGCCTGGAAGCTGGGGCCGGCCCTGGCCGCGGGCTGCACCGTGGTTATCAAGCCATCCGAAATCGCCCCCTTTACCGACACCTTCTGGGGCTTGGCCGCTGAAGAGGCCGGGCTGCCCGCGGGGGTGCTCAACGTGGTCAACGGACGCGGCGCGGTCACCGGCGCGGCCCTGGCGGAGCACCCGGACCTGCGCAAGATCGCCTTCACCGGCTCGACCCGCACCGGCAAGGCGGTGATGCAGGCTGCCACCAATGGTGTCAAGAACATCGGCCTTGAGCTTGGCGGCAAGTCCCCCATTGTGGTGTTCGAGGACGCCGACCTGGACCTGGCCGCGCGCCTGGCCGCCGAGGGCGTGTTCTACAATAGCGGCCAGTGCTGCAATGCCACCGGCCGCCTGCTGGTGCAGGACAGCATCAAGGAGGCGCTGACGGAAAAACTGCTCGATGAGTTCGCGAAAGTGGTGCTGGGCGCCCCGGACACCCCGGGCATGACCATGGGGCCGCTGGCCTCGAAGGCGCAATATGACAAGGTGACCGGCTATATGGAGATTGCCCGCAAAGAGGGCCTGAAATGCCTCGCCGGCGGCGGCCCGGCGGCACAGTTCAACAGCGGCTATTTCGTCGAGCCGACACTCTACACCGATGTGCCCAGGGAATCGCGCCTGTGGAATGAGGAAATTTTCGGCCCGGTGCTGTGCCTGCGCAGCTTTGCCAGCGAGGAGGAGGCCGTGCGCGAGGCCAATGACACCGAATACGGCCTTGCCGCCACCATCGTCACGGAAGACGACGCCCGCGCCGCCCGGGTTGCCGCCAGGCTGGAGGCCGGGCACATCTACACCAACACCTCGGTGGCGATTCCGCCGCAGACCAGCTGGGGCGGCTTCAAGCAATCGGGCATTGGCCGCGAGCTTGGCCCCTGGGGCCTGGCCGGGTTTCTGGAAGTCAAGACCGTGACGTCGCGGGCCTAGGCGGTATTAGCCTTTCTATACCTGCATCAGGGTTTCCAGCATCGGGCAGGCCGGGGCAGGCTCGTTTTCATTGACGCAATTGCGGGTCAGCGCCTGCAGGGTCTTTTGCATGCGCCGCAAGTCCTTGAGCTTGCCATTGATGGCTGCCAGCTGGCGGCGGGCGGTGCGGGCCGCTTCGGCGCAGGAGTGCGCACCGCCTTGCGCCAGCGCTTGCAGATCGCGAATCTCGTCCAGGGAAAAGCCCAATTCCCGGCACCGGCGGATAAAGCCAAGCCGCGCCACATCGCCGTCATCATAACTGCGGAACCGGCCGCCCGCGCGCGGCGGCTCCGGGATCAGGCCGATGCGTTCATAATAGCGTATGGTCTCGATATGCACGCCGGTGCGGCGTGACAAGGCACCGATTCTGAAAGGTTTCATGGCTCTGCCTTTCCGGCTGAAAAAAGCGCTTGATTCTGTAGCGGCTACAGATGCCATAGTCTCTGCCACAGGGCAAACCGGCCCTGTCAGATCAGCGAAGGGCAAGAGCACGAATGAGTAATCCAGTTCCTTTTTTGTCACGCCTTGGTGAAGGCTCCGGCGCCATTGGCGCCTTTGTGTCCGCCATGGGCTGCTCCATGTGTTTTCCGGCGATTGCCAGTTTTGGCGCCGCCATCGGCTTAGGGTTTCTGAGCCGGTGGGAGCAGCTTTTCATCCATACCCTGATGCCGCTGTTCGCGGTTCTGGCGCTGCTCGCCGCGGCGCTGGGCTGGCTGGCACATCACAATCTCTGGCGCTCGCTTCTGGGCATGATCGGCCCCGCCCTTGTGCTGGTGGCACTTTACCCGCTGTTTCGCTCGGAAATGCGCAATCCGGTGCTCTATAGCGGCCTGGCGCTGATGCTGGCCTATTCCATCTGGGATATTTTCCTGCGCCGCCGCACCGGCAAGGCGGCGGCATGAGCACCGCTGGCGATATGCAGCCGCAGCGGGACCGCAAGGGCCTGCTGGCCGCTGGCGGCATCATCGGTGCGGTGCTGGCTTCGGCCTGCTGCATCGGCCCGCTGGTGCTGCTGACCCTGGGGATCAGCGGCGCCTGGATCAGCAATCTGACGGCGCTGGAGCCGTTCAAGCCCTATTTTGCCGCTGTCACGCTTGGCCTGATCGGGCTGGGGTTTTGGCAGGTCTATTTCAGGCCAAAACCAGCGTGCGAAGAAGGCAGCTATTGCGCCAGCCCCAGATCCGGCCTCGTCATCCAGATCGCCCTGTGGGCGGCCCTGGCGCTCGTTCTCGCTGCCCTGAGCATCGATTACTGGGCACCGCTGTTTTACTGACTTCCTCGCATGCCTTTTCACTCAAGGAGACCGTCATGACCACGACACACCGCAAAACCCTCTCCGTGCTTGCCGCCGTGGCGCTGAGCGCTGCAGCCGTCACTGCCATGGTGCGGCCGGTCGCGGCCGAGCCCGCCGCCGCCGCGCACCAGACGCTGCAGCATCAGACCTTCACCATCGACAACATGACCTGTGCCATGTGCCCGATTACCGTGCGCAAGGCCATGCAAAAGGTGGACGGGGTGCAATCGGTCAAGGTTGATTTTGACAGCAAGACCGCCAGCGTCACCTTTGACCCGGCAAAGGCCAGCGCCGCAGACATCGCTGCGGCGTCCACCAGGGCAGGCTATCC
>JALWUB010000257.1 GCA_026993275.1 Robiginitomaculum sp.
GCTATGAGGTGCTGGAAGCGGCCAATGGCGCGGATGCGCTGCAGATCGCCGAACAAAATGCCGGGCGCATCGATCTGGTGATCTCCGATGTGATCATGCCGGAGATGGATGGCCCCAGCTTTGTCGAGAAGGCGCGGCCCTATCTGAAAAACACCCGAATCGTGTTTACCTCTGGGTTCGCGGAGGAAGAGTTTTCCGATATCCTGAGCCGGGATATGGAAATCAGCTTTCTGCCCAAGCCCTACAAGCTCAAGAAACTGGCGCAAAAGGTCAAGGAGGAGCTCAGCCCGGCTGAAACATGACCCCGCTGGCACGGCCCTGTGCAGTGCGGCGGAAAAAAAATCAAATGTTCTATTTGCGTTCCTGGAACAAATGCGGTACAGACATGACTCTGACAGGCCCGCACCGGGCTCGGATTGATGGAGTATCACATGGCCAAGGCAGCGCTCAAACTCGTGGGATCGGAAAACGTGGACAAGAAAAAGGCACTGGAAGCGGCGCTGGGACAGATCGACCGGGCGTTCGGCAAGGGGGCGGTGATGAAGCTCGGCGAAAAGCCGTCCCTGGATGTCGAGACCATTTCCACGGGCTCGCTCGGGCTGGATATCGCCCTGGGCGTTGGCGGCCTGCCCAAGGGCCGCGTGGTCGAGATTTACGGCCCTGAATCCTCGGGCAAAACCACCCTGACCCTGCACACGGTGGCCGAATGCCAGCGCCAGGGCGGGGTTGCCGCCTTTATCGACACCGAACACGCGCTCGATCCCGCCTATGCGGCCAAGCTGGGCGTCGATGTCGGCGAATTGCTGATCTCGCAGCCCAATAACGGCGAAGAGGCGCTGGAGATTGCCGACACGCTGGTGCGCTCCGGCGCTGTGGACATTCTGGTGGTCGATTCGGTTGCGGCGCTGACGCCGCGCTCGGAGCTTGAGGGCAATATGGGCGACAGCTTGCCCGGCCTGCAGGCGCGGCTGATGAGCCAGGCCATGCGCAAGCTCACCGGCGCCATTTCCCGCTCCGGCGCGCTGGTGATCTTCACCAACCAGATCCGCATGAAGATCGGCGTCATGTTCGGCAGCCCGGAAACCACGACGGGCGGCAATGCGCTGAAATTCTATTCCTCCGTACGGCTTGACATCCGCCGCATCGGCGCCATCAAGCACCGCGACGAAATGATCGGCAATCACACCCGCGTCAAGGTCGTCAAGAACAAGGTGGCGCCGCCCTTCCGCGAGGTCGAGTTTGACATTCTCTATGGCGAGGGGATTTCCAAGACTGGCGAAATCCTCGATCTGGGCGTCAAGGGCAACATTATCGAAAAATCCGGCTCCTGGTATTCCTACAATTCCGAACGCATTGGCCAGGGCCGCGAAAATGCCCGGCGCTTTCTGGCGGACAATCCCAAGATTACCGCCGAGATCGAGGCCCGGGTGCGGGAAAATGCCGGCCTGATTGCCGAGGACATGCTGGCCGGCAGCCTGGATGCGGACGGCAAGGACAAGGCCGTCAACGGCTGACAGGCTGCGCCGGTTCTGGCGCCAGCGGGGCGTCCGGCTTGACCGGGCGCCCTTTCTGTATCATGGCACGGGGCTTGTATCCGTTCTCGCTTTTTCCGGATTGTGGCCATGCAGACCCTGAATGACATCCGCAGTGCGTTCCTGAACTATTTTGCCGCCGGCGGGGCCGGCAAGGCGGCGGCGCTGAAGCACGAAATCGTGCCCTCCAGCCCGGTAGTGCCGCACAATGATCCGAGCCTGCTGTTCACCAATGCCGGCATGGTGCAGTTCAAGAACGTCTTTACCGGCAAGGAAACGCGCCCCTATCAGCGGGCGGTGAGCGCGCAAAAATGCATTCGTGCCGGCGGCAAGCACAATGATCTGGACAATGTCGGCTATACCGCGCGCCATCACACCTTCTTTGAAATGCTCGGCAATTTTTCCTTTGGCGATTATTTCAAGGAAGACGCCATCGCCCTGGCCTGGGACCT
This sequence comes from Robiginitomaculum sp., assembly GCA_026993275.1. GTDB lineage: Bacteria > Pseudomonadota > Alphaproteobacteria > Caulobacterales > Maricaulaceae > Robiginitomaculum_B. The sequence goes on from JALWUB010000257.1 coordinate 1,985, forward strand.
GCTCACCCGCGGCTTTGGCCTGAGCCCGGACCGGCTGCTGGTCACGGTCTATGCCGAGGACGAAGAGGCGGCGCGGCTGTGGCGCAAGATTTCCGGCTTTGACGAGCGCAAGATCATCCGCATTCCGACCGCCGACAATTTCTGGTCCATGGGCGACACCGGCCCGTGCGGCCCGTGTTCCGAGATTTTCTACGATCATGGCGAACACATTGCCGGAGGGCCGCCCGGCAGCGCCGACGAGGATGGCGACCGCTTTGTCGAGATCTGGAACCTGGTGTTCATGCAATATGACCAGCCTGAGACGGGAGAGCGGGTCCCCCTGCCCAGGCCCTCCATCGACACCGGCATGGGGCTGGAGCGCATCGCCGCGGTGTTGCAGGGCGTGCACGACAATTACGACATTGACCTGTTCAAGGCCCTGATCCGCGCCAGCGAGGAGGCCCTGCACACCCCTGCGCAAGGGGCGGCGCGCGCCAGCCACCGAGTCATTGCCGACCATTTGCGCGCCATGGCCTTTCTCATGGCCGATGGCGTGCTGCCGTCCAATGAGGGCCGCGGCTATGTGCTGCGCCGGATCATGCGCCGGGCCATGCGCCATGCCCACAGCCTGGGGGCGCGCGCGCCGGTGCTGCACACCCTGGTGCCGGCGCTGGTGGCGCAGATGGGCGCGGCCTATCCGGAGCTCGGGCGCGCCCAGGCGATGATCGAGAACAACATGGCCCAGGAGGAAGAACGGTTTTTGCGCACGCTGGGCCGCGGCATGGGCCTGCTCGAAGAGGCCAGCGCCGGCCTTGGCAAGGGCGACCAGCTGCCTGGCGAGGTGGCATTCCGGCTTTACGACACCTACGGCTTTCCCCTCGACATGACCGAGGATGCCCTGCGCGCGCGCGGCATTGGCGTTGACCGCAGCGGCTTTGATGCCGCCATGGCGGCGCAGAAGGCGCAGGGCCGGGCCAACTGGAAAGGCTCGGGCGACAGTGGCGGCAGCGATCTGGAGGGCGCCATCGGCGCGGAGATCCCGCCGACGGAATTTCTGGGCTATGCGCAGCACAGCGCCCGGGCCGCGCTGCAGGCGATCATCAAGGATGGCCAGGCCTGCGATGCTGCCGGGGCTGGCGATGCAGTTGGCCTGGTGTTTGACCAGACACCGTTTTATGCACAATCCGGCGGCCAGTGCGGCGACAGCGGCATGATCGTCTTCGATGACGGCGCCAGGGTGCGCATTGACGACACCACCAAGCTGCCAGGCGGGCATTTCGTCCATCATGGCGCAATTGTCAGCGGCACCATTGCCCCGGGGCAGCAGGCCCGGCTTGACATTGATGTGCCGCGCCGCCGCGCCATCGCCGCCAACCACTCGGCGACGCACCTGCTGCACGCTGCCCTGCGCCGCCATCTGGGGCCGCATGTGGCGCAGAAGGGCTCCTATGTCGGGCCGGATCATTTGCGCTTCGACTTTGCCCACGGCGCGCCGCTGAGCGATGCGCAAGTGCGCGCCATCGAGGACGAGGTCAATGCCGTGGTGCGCCAGAATGCCCGGGCGGTGACCGAATTGAGCAGCCCGGAGGAAGCGGTCAAGGCGGGGGCCATGGCCCTGTTTGGCGAAAAGTACGGCGACCAGGTGCGGGTGCTGCGCCTGGGCCGGGACCTGGAGGATGCGGCGCGGCCCTATTCGATCGAGCTGTGCGGCGGCACCCATGTGGCCCGCACCGGCGACATCGCCTTGTTCAAGATCACCGGCCAGGGCAGCGTTGCCGCCGGGGTGCGGCGCATCGAGGCGGCCACCGGGGCGCGGGCGCTGGCCTTTGTCCATGAGGAAGAGGCGGCCTTGCACGAGGCGGCGCAGGCGCTCAAGACCCGCCCCGGGGCCTTGCCGGAACGCCTGCAGCAGCTGCTTGGCGAGCGCCGCGCCTTGCAAGACGAGATCTCCAGATTGCGCAAGCAGGTGGCCATGGGCGGCCCCAAGGCAGACGGCGGGACGGCGGAAACCATTAACGGCATCGCCTTTTCCGGCCATGTGCTCAAGGATGTGCCGCCGCGCGATCTGCGCGCCCTGGTGGACGAGGCCAAGGCGGCGCTGGGCAGCGGCGTGGCGGTCTTTGCCGCCAACAATGCCGGCAAGGGCGCTCTTGCCGTGGGCGTCAGCGATGATCTGACCGGGCGCCTGAGCGCCGTCGATCTGGTGCGCGCCGGTGCGGTGGCGCTGGGCGGCAAGGGCGGCGGCGGCCGTCCCGGCTTTGCCCAGGCTGGCGGCCCGGACGGCGCCCGGGCGGCAGCGGCCATCGCGGCCATCAAGGCAGCGGTCCGGGAGGCCACGGCGGGCGGGACCGCTTGACTCTAGCCATTGCCTGCAACCGGCGTTAGGATTTTCCCAGGCTGGGGAGCCGAATCAGGACACTGTGCTGATGACCCAGCCGCTCCCCCGTTATGCCGTCATCACCGGCGCATCATCCGGCATTGGCGCCGCCTTTGCCCGCCATGGCGCGGCGCTGGGCGTCGCTCTGGGCCTGGTGGCGCGGCGCGCGGACCGGCTGCAGGCGCTGGCAGAAGAACTGCGCGCGCAGCACGGCACAGAGGTGGACGTGTTCCGTGCCGATCTCTCTAAGCCCGGTGCCGGATGGGCGCTGGCGGAGCGCGTGATGGCGGCCGGGCGCAGACCGGACATGCTGGTCAACAATGCCGGGTCTTCCATCGCCCGGAGCTTTGCCGCCACTCCTTATGCGGACCAGCGCGCCTTTATCGAACTGAACATCACCACGCCGGTGGCGCTGGCCCGGGCGTTTCTGCCGGCCATGCTGGAGGCGGGCTCTGGCCGCATCATCAACATCAGCTCCCTCACGGCGCTGACCTGTGGCGGCAAGGGCCACACCCTCTATCCCGGCGCCAAGGCGTTCCTGCTGAGGTTTTCGCAAAGCCTGAATGCCGAGGTGCACGAAAGCGGGGTGTTCGTCAGCGCCGTGCTGCCCGGCGTGGTGCGCACCGGTTTTGCCGCCGCCAATGGCATGGCGGCGCAATTGGGGGAGCGGCCGCTGCCTCTGGCGCAAGAGCCCATGCAGATTGTCCGCGAGGCCTGGCGGCGCAATGCCCGCGGCGACGAGGTCATCGTGCCGGGCCTGGCGCCAAAACTGGCGGCGGCGCTGTTTCAATACATGCCGCAATGGCTGATGCGGCGCATTTCAAGACAGATTGCGGAGAAATATCATGTCGCCGAGTGAACCCGCTGCCTCCCAAACCCATGCCCGCGCCGATGGCAGCTATGATGTGGTCATCATCGGTTCCGGTGCTGGCGGCGCCACCCTGGCGCAGAGGCTGGCGGCCTCGGGCAAGTCCATCCTGATCCTGGAGCGCGGGCCGCATCTGCCCATCGAGGAGGACAACTGGAACCCCAGTGCGGTGTTCATCAAGCAGCGCTACAAGGCGCGGGAGCGCTGGTTTGACCGCAAGGGCAAGCCGTTCCGGCCCAATATCCATTACTGGGTTGGCGGCAACACGATCTTTTATGGCGCGGCGCTGTTCCGCTTCCGCAAGCGCGATTTCGAGCGCACGGTGCATTATGGCGGCGGCGTGTCCCCGGCCTGGCCGATCTCCTATG
>JALWUB010000258.1 GCA_026993275.1 Robiginitomaculum sp.
TCCTGCACCGCTTCGCCAGCACCGATATTGATGACGATCTTGTCCAGGCGCGGCACCTGCATGGGGTTCGTATAGCCGAATTTCTTGACCAGCGCATCGCGAATGACCTCGCGATACCGGGTTTTCAAGCGTGGCTCGTAGGATTGTTCAGACATCGATGACACCACCCGATTTTTTCGCAAAGCGAACCTTCTTGCCGTCCTTGAGGGTCTTGAAACCGACTCGCGTGGGCTTGCCGGTCTCCGGATCGGCAATCGCCAGATTGGAGATGTGCAAGGGCGCTTCCTTGTCCTTGATCCCGCCCGGATCATACTGGGTCGGACGCGTATGGCGCTTGACCATGTTGATGCCCGAAACAATGGCGCGATTGCTCTTGGTGATGATTTTCACCACTTCGCCCGTGCGGCCCTTGTCCTTGCCTGCAAGGACAACGACCTTGTCGCCTTTCTTGATCTTGGCAGCCATTACAGCACCTCCGGCGCCAGTGAGATGATCTTCATGTGCTTCTTGGCCCGCAATTCGCGCGGAACCGGGCCAAAAATACGCGTGCCCACGGGCTCGTTATTGTTGTTGATCAGCACCGCGGCATTGCCATCGAAACGGATCACGGAGCCATCAGGGCGCTGAATGTCCTTGGCCGTGCGCACGACCACGGCCTTGCGCACCTCGCCCTTCTTGACCTTGCCGCGCGGAATCGCTTCCTTGACCGACACCACAATGATGTCGCCAATGCGGGCATAACGGCGCTTGGCGCCGCCCAGCACCTTGATGCACTGGACACGGCGGGCGCCGGAATTGTCGGCAACCTGTAAATTACTTTGCATCTGGATCATGTCTGATCCTCCTCAATCGCGTGGTTCCTGGTGATCAGGCCTGCGCAACCACTTCCCAGCGCTTCAGTTTGGACTTCGGCGCACACTCCTGGATGGTGACGGTATCGCCAACCTTGAATGTATTGTTCTCGTCATGCGCATGATAGCGCTTCGACCGCCGCACCGTCTTGCGATAGAGCGGGTGCAGAAAGGTCCGTTCGACCTTGACCACAACGGTCTTGGCGCCCTTGTCGCTGACAACGACGCCGCTTAGCAGGCGTTTGGGCATCAGCCCTCTCCCTTCTTGGTGCTGGCCCGGCTGTTCTGGGCCGTTTTCAGGCGGGCAATGGTGCGGCGCACCTTGCGCACCCGCGCAGTGTTTTCAAGCTGGCCGGTGGCCTGCTGAAAGCGCAGATTGAACTGCTCCTTCTTCAGGCTCAAGATCTCGTCCCTGATCTGGTCGTCGCTCATGGCGCGAATGTCTGCCGCTTTCATCGTCTCTCTCCTCGCTGCCGCGCTCAGCCTTCGGCCCGGCGGCTGACGATCTTGCACTTGATCGGCAATTTCGCCGCGCCCAGCTCCAGTGCCTCGCGGGCAATGGCATCGCTGACGCCATCAATTTCAAACATGATCCGCCCCGGCTTGACCCTGGCGGCCCAGAACTCGACCGAGCCCTTGCCCTTGCCCATGCGCACCTCGGTCGGCTTTTTCGTCACCGGCACGTCCGGGAAAATGCGGATCCACACCCGCCCGGCGCGCTTCATGTGGCGCGTAATCGCCCGGCGCGTGGCCTCGATCTGGCGGGCCGTGACCCGCTCCGGCTCAAGCGCCTTGAGGCCGTAAGAGCCAAAATTGAGCTCATAACCGCCCTTGGCCATGCCCTTGATGCGCCCCTTGTGCATCTTGCGGTATTTGGTTTTTTTCGGTTGCAGCATAATTCTGCCCTAATCCTCAAAGCCTACGCATTGGCACGCGCCGAAGAGCGCGCCCGGTTTTCGCCGCTGGCTTCGGCCTTGCGGTCCTGCGCCATCGGGTCGTGTTCCATGATCTCGCCCTTGTAGATCCACACCTTGATGCCAATGATGCCCATGGCGGTCTTGGCTTCGGCGGTGCCATAATCAATATCCGCGCGCAGCGTGTGCAGCGGCACGGAGCCGTCGTGATATTGTTCCGTGCGGGCGATTTCGGCGCCGTTCAGGCGGCCGCCAACCTTGATCTTGCAGCCCTTGGCGCCCATGCGCATGGCGGTCTGCAAGGCCCGCTTCATGGCGCGGCGGAACGCCATGCGCCGTTCCAGCTGCTGGGCAATGCCTTCGGCCACCAGGGTGGCGTCAATTTCGGCCTTGCGCACTTCCACCAGATTGACGAACACTTCGTCATTGGCAATCTTGCTCAACTCCTTGCGCAGCACTTCGATATCGGCGCCCTTCTTGCCGATGACGACGCCGGGGCGCGCGGTATAGATGGTGATGCGGCACTTCTTGTGCGGCCGCTCAATGACGATTTTTGAAATCCCCGCCTGGCTCAGGCGCTTCTTGATGAACTTGCGCAGCCGCAAGTCCTGGTGCAACAGCGTGCCATAGTCCTTGGAAGCGGCATACCAGCGCGAATCCCAGGTGCGGTTGATGCCGAGCCGCAGCCCGATCGGATTGACCTTGTGTCCCATCAGGCTTGCTCCTCGACTTCGCGCACGACAATGGTGATTTCCGAAAACGGCTTCAGGATGCGGGCAGAGCGGCCGCGGGCGCGGGCGCGCATGCGCTTCATCACCAGATTCTTGCCCACATAGGCCTGCGCCACCACCAGCTGGTCGATGTCCAGGCCGTGATTGTTCTCGGCATTGGCAATGGCCGATTCCAGGCATTTGCGCACCGGCAGGGCGATGCGCTTGCGGGAGAACTCAAGCTCGGCCAGAGCCTTTTCCACTTTCAGGCCGCGAATGGACTGCGCCACCAGATTGAGCTTTTGCGGACTGGTGCGCAGATTGCGCGCCTTGGCAAAGGCTTCTGTTTCGCTGACGCGCGGCGGATTTGCTGTCTTGCCCATGATTATTTCCGTTTCGCCTTCTTGTCGGCTGCATGGCCGTAATAGGTCCGGGTCGGCGAGAACTCGCCCAATTTGTGGCCGATCATGTCTTCCGTGATCAGCACCGGCACGAACTTCCTGCCATTGTGGACCTGAAAGGTCAGGCCGACGAATTGCGGCAATATGGTCGAGCGGCGCGACCAGGTCTTGATCGCCTTTCTGCGGCCTTCTGCATGGCTGGCCTCTGCCTTTTTCAGCAGATAGCCATCAACAAACGGGCCTTTCCAAACCGAACGTGGCACTTGCGGCTCCTAACGTTTCTTCTTCATGTGACGGGACCGGATAATCATCTTATCCGATGGCTTGTTCTTCTTGCGGGTGCGCGCCCCCTTGGTCGGCTTGCCCCACGGGGTCACCGGGTTGCGCCCGCCGGAGGTGCGCCCCTCGCCGCCGCCATGGGGGTGATCGACCGGGTTCATGGCGACACCGCGCACGCTCGGGCGCTTGCCGAGCCAGCGATTGCGTCCGGCCTTGCCCTTGTTGGTGTTCATGTGATCCGGGTTGGACACCGCACCCACCGTGGCCATGCAGGCATCGGGGACATTGCGCATCTCGCCGGATTTGAGCCGCAGCTGGGCAAAGCCGCCATCGCGGCCGACCAGTTGGCAATAGGCCCCGGCGGAGCGGGCGATCTGACCGCCCTTGAGAGGCTTCATCTCGACATTGTGGACAATGGTGCCAACCGGCATGGCGCGCAGCGGCATGGCATTGCCGGGCTTGATGTCCACGCCCTTCGACGAGGCAACCACCGTATCGCCCACACCCAGGCGCTGCGGCGCCAGGATATAGGCCTTTTCGCCATCCTCATAGCGGATGAGGGCGATGAAGGCGGTGCGGTTGGGATCATATTCCAGGCGCTCCACCGTCGCCGCCATGTCATGCTTGCGGCGCTTGAAATCCACCACACGGTAGAGGCGCTTGGCCCCGCCGCCGCGGCGGCGCATGGTGATGCGCCCCTTGTTGTTGCGCCCGCCCTTTTTGGTCAGGCCTTCAACCAGGGTCTTTTCCGGGCGGCCCTTGTGCAGGCCGCTGCGGTCCACCATCACCAGGGCACGGCGGCCTGGGGAGGTCGGTTTGAATGTTTTCAGAGCCATGTCTCTACCCTACCTTCAAAGCCCGGTTGTGATGTCTATGGAATCGCCCTCGGCGAGGGTGACGATGGCCTTCTTGACATCGGCGCGCTTGCCCAGCTGGCCGCGAAAGCGCTTGACCTTGCCGCGCGTGCGGATGGTGTTGACCTTCTCGACCTTGACCTTGAACAACGCTTCCACGGCCTCGGCGATCTGCTTCTTGTTGGCGCTGAGCGGCACCCGGAAGACAACCTTGTTCTGCTCGGACAGCAAGGTGGCCTTTTCGGTAATCACCGGCGCCAGAATGGTGTCGTAATGCTGTTCCTTGCTCATTTGAAACGCGCCTCCAGTTCGCTGACCGCGTCCCTGGTCAACACCAGGGTGTGGCGGCGCAGAACATCATAAACATTGATGCCGGCGCTGGGCAGCACATCCACATTGGGGATGTTGTGCGCGGCCAGGGCGAAATTCCTGTCCACTTCCTTGCCGCCAATGACCAGGGCGTTGTCAATGCCAAGCCTGGCCAGCGCCTTTTTCAGCTCGCTGGTCTTGGGCGCCTTCAACTCCGCCTTGTCCATGACCACCAGTTCCTTGGCTCCGGCCTTGGCCGAGAGCGCGTGCTTGAGGGCCAGACGGCGCACCTTCTTTTGCAGATTGTGCGCATGAGAGCGCACCACCGGCCCAAAGGCGCGGCCGCCGCCGACAAAGATGTTCGAGCGGCGCGAGCCGTGACGGGCGGTGCCGCCGCCCTTCTGGTTGCCCCAGCGCTTGCCGGTGCGGGCAACTTCCGAGCGCCCCTTGACCTTGTGGGTCCCGGCCTGGCGCTTGGCCAGCTGATAACGCACCATGCGATGCAGAATGTCCTTGCGCGGCGTCAGACCAAAGATGTCGTCGGCCAGCTCAAGCTCGCCCGCAGTCTTGGCGTCAAGGGTTTTGACTTCGATTTTCATTGTTCGCCATCCTTGGCTTCAGCGGTTTCCGCCGCCGGCTCGGCCGGTGCGGACGCCGGTTCCGGCTTGCTCTTGACAACACCAGGCACGGGCACGTCCTTGCCCGGCCCCTTGATGGCATCGCGGATTTCAATCCAGCTGCCCTTGGCGCCCGGCACGGCACCGCGTACCAGCACAAGACCGCGCTCCGCATCGGTGCGCACGACTTCAAGATTCTGGGTGCTGACCCGGCGGGCGCCCATATGGCCGGCCATTTTCTTGCCCTTGAAGACCTTGCCCGGGTCCTGGCACTGACCGGTGGAGCCGTGGCTGCGGTGCGAGATGGAGACGCCGTGGCTGGCCCGCAGGCCGCCAAAATTGTGCCGCTTCATGCCCCCGGCAAAGCCCTTGCCGATGGAAATGGCGGCCACATCGACCTTCTGGCCGGGCACGAAATGCTCGGCAGAAAACTCGGCGCCGACATCGAGAAGGCAGTCTTCGGAGACGCGAAACTCGACCAGCTTTTGCCGCGGCTCGACCCTGGCCTTGGCGAAATGCCCGCGCATGGCCTTGGAGGTGCGCGAAACCTTGGCCTTGCCCGCGCCCACCTGCACGGCGCAATAGCCGTCCTTTTCGACGGTGCGCCGGGCAATCACGGCACACTCGTC
>JALWUB010000259.1 GCA_026993275.1 Robiginitomaculum sp.
GGCGTCATATCCGCGGTCGGCAATGACGGTTACGCCTTTGCGCACAAGTAGCGCAAGGCATTGTCTTGCATGGGATATATCGGCCTTGTTGCCGCCTGAGACGGTGATCCGGACCGCCCTTCCGGCACCATCGCAGACCAGATGCAGCTTCGTATTCAGCCCGCCCTTGGTCCGCCCGATGGCGCGCCCGTCGCCTGTGTTTTTTTGACCCCGTTTGCAGCAATCCTGTGGGTTTTGACGTGGGTGGCGTCCAGCATCAGCGTTTGAAAATCAGCATTTTCCCGTGCAAGAGCCTCGAAAATCCGCTCGAAAACCCCCGCCTCGGACCAGCGCTTGTAGCGGTTGTAAAGCGTCTTGGCGGGCCCGTATGCGGCCGGCACATCGCTCCAGCGATAGCCGCGCTGCAGGCAGAAAATGATGCCGGACAGAACGCGGCGATCATCCACCCGAAGCACGCCGCGCGGCTTGTTTGGCAGCAATGGATTGATCTTGCTGAATTGTTGCTCCGTTAACCAAAATGTCCCAGACATGAAACCCTCCCTGTTTCATATCTTGAATCACAAATCCGTTTATAGGTCTACGCCTTAGCGCTCCCAGGCAGTTGCCGATTCACATCGGCGTGAAGGCTCCGATTTTTCTTGTTCCAAATGGCCGTTCAGGCTATCAGGGCCTGTCTGGCAGCCACTGAAGTGGCTCACTATCAACAGGGGAGAGACTGGGGTGGACTTCAAATCACTTTTGTTCAGCTTTCAAGGCCGTATTGGCCGGGGCCAATTCTGGATCGGCACGCTGATCCTGCTGGCCTTTGGCATCGTCATGTCCATTCTTATCAGCGCCCTTGGCGGCGGCATGATGACGAATCCGGGCGCAAGCCCCGGCATGGCCGCCATGGTCCTGTATCTGGTTTACATGGTCCTGGCGATCTGGATGGGCCTCGCCATCGGCGTCAAGCGCTGCCATGATCGCGGTCAGAGCGGCTGGTGGATGCTGATCACGCTCATCCCTGTCATCGGATTCTTCTGGTGGCTGATCAATCTGGGTATTCTTGCCGGCGATGAGGGCGACAACCGCTTTGGCCCAAATCCGGAAAGCACATAACCCATTCATCAACCGGAGCGCGATTATGGATCTCAACCTTTATTTCAGCCCGAAGGGGCGCATTGGCCCATCGGTATTTCAGCAAAGCGCCATCATTCTGATCGTCATCGGCTTTGTGCTCAACATGCTCAACATGTTCGTGCCCATGCTGATGCCGCTGACTGTCCTTGCCGGGTTTGTCCTGCTCTGGCCCTGGATCTGCCTCTGGGTCAAGCGGCTGCATGATGCCGGGAAATCCGGGTGGATGCTGCTTCTGGTCATTTTTGTGATGATCGTGCTGAGCATGATCTCGTCATTCATCGTCAGGCTGTTTGTCAAGATCAACCCGGCCGATGTGCAGGCAGCAATGGCCAATGCCCATGGCTTTGCGGAAATGATGAAGGCCGGGATGGCCGCCAACAAGCCGCTGATGCTGCCCAATGCCATAGCCGGAGTGATCGTGCAGCTCATTGTGGTCCTGGGCGGCAATGCAGTGCTCAAGAGCGACCCGGAAGAAAACCATTACGGCCCGCCGGCCTCATAAGACACGAGCAACGGGTGATCCCGAAAACGTGTCAGCTGACCAGTTGCAGGGCCAGTTGCCGGTTTTTTTCGCGCACACGGGCGGGCATGCCGATCAGGTCAATAACGACCCAGACAAGGCTGAAAATCAGGCCAAAGACGGTCAGGGTCAGAATCAGCTTGAAAATGCCGCGCCCGGCATCGCCCAGATAAAAATCATGTCCGCCGAACAGGCCCAGTTGTATGGCCAGGACAAAGGCGGCAGCGATGGACTTTTTCTCGCTTTCAAACTGAATCAGGGTTTTAAGGTATGCATCATCCATGGTGGTATCCTCCGTTGATGCCGCTGGGCCCGGGGTCAGGCCGGTCAATGTGAATGGGTCTTGGACCGGAAGCCGTTATCTCCTGAAAACGGCCTGATCCACAAGCGCTGGCGCGAAAAATCAATCATCACCGCCGCGGTGTTCTGGAAAAAATCAAGGCCCAGAATCAGCGCTGGCCCCTTGTCCAGGCCCAGGGTCTTGAACACGGCCAGGTCCGACACCAGGATTTGCGCATCATGCCAGCGCAGCCGGCGGATCGCAATTTTCCGCGCTAGGCCAGTGCGTGCCGGGATCACCGGCAGGTTCACGCCGGTCACGATCTGGCTCGGCGCCATGGTGCTGGCCGGGCTGAGATTGTCCAGCAAGGCGCCAAAGTCCGTATTGCCGATGGAGCGCCGCGCGCCCGTGTCGATCACCGCCTTGACGCGCTTGCCGCCAACACGCGCCGTGACCACCAGAAAACCGGCAAAATTGCGCCGCGCCAGAATCTTGACCCAGCCGCCGCCATGGCGCATGGCCTTGGCTTCATCCGGCCCCAGAAGGTGCAGGGTGTGGGCGGAAAAATCAAACAGCAGGACCTGCCGCGCCAGAATGTCCAGCCCCAGGACGCCGGCAAAATCCGGCGGCGCACCGTTTTCCGGCATGGCCAGCGCCGGGCCCAGTTCCCAGTCATGACCGGCGAAGCGCAATGATCCCAGCTGAAACACCGCGGTCAGGGAAACACCGCCAGCGCCCGCCAGCTTGCCGATGCGGTCCTGCATGGGCGGCAGGCTGAGGGCGCTGGCCAATGCCTGGCTGATGACCGTCCGGCTGGCCGCCGTATCAACAACAAAGGCATATGGCCCCTGGCCATTGACCTCGACCGGCACCACCAGATGGCCGCCCGGGCTGCGCCGCAGGGGAATGGCGATATCCTCTGCCAGGGCAGGCGCAAGGGTGCCGCAAATGCACAGCAGCAAGGCCAGGGCAATACGCATGCGGTTTTCCTCGTGCGGCCAAGACGGCCTGTCCTTGTCGCACAGATCGCAAAATATTGCGCCTTTTGCCAGCGATCATCTGCACCGCACACGCTGCAGCCAGACCCCATCGCCGATTGAATCAAGCCGCCGCCACGGTCCCCTCAAGGACACGCGCGCACGACCGGTTCAGCCCGCACCGGCACGCCCTTATCCGCCCAGCACCATGGCCCAGGCGCCAATGACACAGGTCAGGCCCGTCAGCACCGACAAGGCCGCCACTTCACGAATCAGATCCCGCATGACTGCTCTCCCGTTATTATGTTCGCGTTATGTTCCTTCTTTCACGTTTTGTTCTCTTTGTCAAGCGCCTTTCGGGTTTTACAAAACACAGGCTTCACACCGGGACAGCCCTGCCCTCGCTCATGGTCAGCACCCGGTCCATATAGCTGCGCAAATCGTGGTTGTGGGTGGCCACCAGCGCGGCGACCTTTTCGATGCGCACCAGATCGAACAGGCTCTGAAACACCGCCGCCGAGGTGTGCGGGTCAAGATTGCCGGTGGGCTCGTCTGCGAGCAGGATGCGCGGGCGGCCCACCAGCGCCCGGGCGATGGCGACGCGCTGCTGCTCACCGCCAGACAATTGCGAGGGCTGGTGCTGCATGCGCTCCTGCAACCCCATCATTTCCAGCAAACGCGCGGCCTCTGCCCGTGCCTTGCGCAGGCTGACCCCGGCAATGCGCAAGGGCATGGCGACATTGTCCAGCGCGGTGAACTCGGGCAGCAAATGGTGAAACTGATAGACAAAGCCGATGGCGTTGCGGCGCACCGCAGTGCGCGCCCGGTCATTCATCCCCAAACAGCTCTGGCCATCGACCCACACCTCCCCGGCATCGGGTTTTTCCAGCAGGCCCGCGGCATGCAGCAAGGTGGACTTGCCGGACCCGGACGGTCCGATGAGGCCGACAAACTCGCCAGCATCAACATGCAGGTCGACACCGTTCAGCACCTCCAGAAAGCCGTCGCCGGACGGATAGCGCCGCTTCAGGCCGGCAAGGCGCAGAACCGGCCCCCGGCCCTCGCTGGCCATGGATTCATTCATAGCGCAGCGCCTCCACCGGATCGAGGCGCGAGGCGCGCCATGAGGGCGGCAGGGTCACCAGCACCGACATGGCAAAACCAAAGGCGGCAATGGTGGCCACCTCGCGCCATTCGACCTTGGCCGGCAGCCGCGCCAGTTCATAGACATCGGCGCTGAACAGGCGCTCGCCCGGATTGAACAGACCGAAAACCCATTGGATGGCGTCCTGTATGGGATCAATATAGATCACGAAGGTGATGCCCAGAACGATCCCGGCCAGGGTGCCAAGGCCGCCGATCGCCGCCCCGGTCATGATGAAAATGCGCATGGCCGCGGCACGGCTTGCCCCCATGGTGCGCAAGATGGCGATGTCCCGGCCCTTGTTCTTGACCAGCATGACCAGCCCCGAAATGATGTTCATGGCGGCAATGGCGATAATCAGCATCAGAATCATGCGCATCATCATGCGCTCGACCTTGAGCGCCGTGACATAGGAGCGGTTCTTGTCCATCCAGTCATCCATCAGCACCGGCACACCGGCGGCCTGCGCCAGCGCCAGCCGCACCGGCATGGTGTTGAACGGGTCATCAACACGGATTTCGATATAGTCCGGGCGGTTGCCGCGGCTGAAGAACAGCTCTGCCTGCTGCAGCGGCATGTAGATGAAGGTGCCGTCATAGTCTTCCAGCCCCATCTTGAAGATCGCGATGACCCGGTAGAGCTTGGAGCGGGGCGTCGAGCCGAACGGCGTCATGTTGCTGGAACTGAAGGACAGCAGTTTCAGCTCGTCCCCCACCGCCAGGTCGAACTTGCGCGCCATCGCCGCGCCAATGACAATGCCATTGCCGCCATGGCGGCCCTCGCCAAAGTGCGCCAGATCGCCCTGCACCAGCTTTTGCGCGATCAGCGGCGTGGCGCGAATATCGGCAGGCCTGATGCCAAACACCACAGCCAGGCTGGCATCGCCGCCCCGGGGCGAGATCGCTGCCGCCTGCCCGACCACCATGGCACGCGCCGAAAGCACATGCGGCACCCTGGCCAGGCGCTGGCGCAGCGGCTCGATGGCATCCGGGTCCAGTTGCGAGGTGTAGACGAAAATATGCCCCTGGGCGCCCATCATGATGTCGAAGATCTTGTCGCGATAGCCATTCATCACCGACATCACGATGATCATGACCGCCACCGCCAGCATGATGCCGATGAAGGAAATCGCGGTGATCAGCGACACCCCGCCCTCGGCCTTCCGGGCGCGCAGATAACGCCAGGCAATGGCCCGCTCGAAAGACGAGAACGGCGCCGCGCCGCCCTTGGCAAGAGGGGTGTGCCCGCTCATGCAGCGTCCGCGCAGGCGCTCTGGAGCCTGGCCAGCGCCGCCTCCAGCGGCAGGCTGGTGCGCGCCCCCGTTGCCCGCTCCTTGATCTCCACCGTGCCGTCCTTGAGGCCGCGCGGCCCGATGATGAGCTGCCAGGGCAGGCCGATCAGGTCCATGCGCGAGAACTTGGCCCCGGCCCGCTCTTCGCTGTCATCATAGAGCGTTTCGACACCGGCCGCCTCCAGCCCGTCATGGGCGGTTGCGCAGGC
>JALWUB010000260.1 GCA_026993275.1 Robiginitomaculum sp.
GATGCGGTCAGGTGGTGATGACCGGCAGTTTTTCAAAGGTGTGGAATGGCGGCGGTGAAGACACGGTCCATTCCAGCGTCGTTGCGCCCTCGCCCCAGGGATTGGCAACCCCCTTGCGGCGGCGCACAAAGGCCTCGACCAGCACCAGCAGGAAAATGGCGAAGCCGGCCATGGACACCAGATTGCCGACCGAGGAGACATAGTTCCAGAAGGCAAAATTGTCAGGATAATCGACGATCCGGCGCGGCATGCCATTGGCGCCAAGGAAATGCTGCGGGAAGAAGATCAGGTTGACGCCAATGAAGGTCAGGATGAAATGCAGCTTGCCCAGGGCTTCATTGTATTTCAGCCCGGTCATTTTCTCGAACCAGTAATAGAAGCCGGTGAAAATGCCGAACACCGCGCCCAGCGACAGGGTGTAGTGGAAGTGGGCGACAACGTAATAGGTGTCGTGCAAAGCGGTATCAATGCCGGCATTGGCCAGCACCACGCCCGTCACCCCGCCCGTGGTAAACAGGGCGATCATGCCCATGGCGAACAGCATGGGCGTCGGGAAACTCAGCGAGCCGCCCCACATGGTCGCGATCCATGAGAAAATCTTGATGCCCGTGGGCACGGCGATGACCATGGTGGCGGCAATGAAATAGGCCTTCAGGTCCACCGGCATACCGACCGTGTACATGTGGTGCGCCCAGACGATGAAGCCGACAAAGCCAATGGCGACCATGGCATAGGCCATGCCCAGATAGCCGAAAATGTGCTTGCGGCTGAAGGTCGAAACCACATGGCTGATGATGCCAAAGGCCGGCAGGATCATGATATAGACTTCCGGGTGCCCGAAGAACCAGAACAGGTGCTGGAACATGATCGGGTCGCCGCCGCCTGACGGATCAAAGAAGGTGGTGCCGAAATTGCGGTCGGTCAGCAGCATGGTGATCGCCGCCGCCAGCACCGGAATGGCCAGCAGCAGCAGGAATGCGGTGATCAGGATCGACCAGGCGAACAGCGGCATCTTGTGAATGGTCATGCCCGGCGCGCGCATGTTGAAAATCGTGGTGATGAAATTGATCGCGCCCAGGATCGAGCTGATCCCGGCCAGGTGCAAGGCGAAAATCGCCAGATCCATGCTTGGCCCCGGGTGTCCGAGTTTCGAGGACAGGGGCGGATAGACCGTCCAGCCGCCGCCAAAGCCGTTGGCGCCGGGGGCGCCGGGCACCATAAGCGACAGCACCAGCAGGATCAGCGCCGCGGGCAGCAGCCAGAAAGAAATGTTGTTCATGCGCGGAAACGCCATGTCCGGCGCGCCGATCATCAGGGGCACGAACCAGTTGCCAAAGCCGCCGATCAGGGCCGGCATGACCAGGAAGAACACCATCAGCAGGCCATGCGCCGTGACGATGACATTGTAATGCTGGCCATCCTGGAACAGGTCCAGGCCGGGCTTGGCCAGTTCATAACGCATCATCCAGGAAAACATCGCCCCGATCAGGCCGGAGATGAAGGCAAACACCAGATACAGGGTGCCAATATCCTTGTGGTTGGTTGAAAACAGCCAGCGGGCCACAAAGCCTGGCTTGTGGTCCTCATGGGCAACAGCAGCAGCAACACTCATTTTCGTTTTCCCCAGTTTGATTATCGGGCTGACGCCAGCCGGACGCCGTCAAGTTTGTGAAGCGAGGCGTATTCCGCCTGCTTTTTGGCGAACCAGGCGTCATAGTCGGCCTGCGGCAGCACATCCACCTCGATCGGCATGAAGGCATGGTTGGCGCCGCACAGTTCCGAGCACTGGCCGTAATAGATGCCGGGTTCGTCGACCTTGAACCAGGTTTCGTTCAGGCGCCCGGGCACGGCATCGATCTTGACGCCAAAGGACGGCACCGCAAAGCTGTGAATGACGTCGGCGCCGGTAACGATGACGCGAATGGTCTTGCCTGCAGGCACAACCAGGGGGTTGTCGACCCCGAGCAGCCGCGGCTTGCCCGCCGCTTTTGCCGCATCGTCGTCCAGCATGATGGAAGAATAGCTGAAGGTCTTGTCCGGGTCGCCCTTGGGATCGGTGTATTCATAATCCCAATACCATTGCGACCCGGTGGCCTTGACCGTCATGTCGGCGTCGGGAATGTCGTCTTCCAGGAACAGCAGCCGGAAGGAAGGCACCGCAATAATGACCAGGATCAGCACCGGCACCAGCGTCCAGACAACCTCCAGGGGAGAATTGTGGCTGAACCGCGCCGGTTCCGGATTGGCCTTGCGGTTGAAGCGCAGGATGATGAAGGCCATCAGGCCAAAAACCATGACCACAATGGTGGCAATGATCGGAAACACCCAGTGATTGTGAAAAATCTGGATCTGGCGTTCCACTTCCGTGGCCGCGGGTTGGAAACCCAGAACCCCCTTTTGCGGGCCATGTTGCGGCAGGTCAGCCAGAGCAGGCCATGCCGCCAGCATCAGGCCAAGGCCGGCCAGGCCAGCGAGATATTTTGACACAAAGCGCATCCTACCCTCTCTTTGTTCCAGGGAATTACGGCTGCAGTCCCCGCACCCCCCTGAGCGACTTCGACATGGGGCATCTTGTCGCAGAGTCTTAATCGGGTTTGCAAGGGCAAATTCAGCATTACCGCATATTCACTCGCATTTTTTGCATTTTTGCGGTATGATTTCGCCACTTGCGGGTGTTGCGCTGCAGGAATCATGGGCTTTCCGGCTGGGGTGATTCCCGCCCGAAACAGGAGAGGATGATGCACACACGCGCTCAGCGCACCATCAGACTTGGCGCCGCCGCGGCCTTGGCCTGCGCTGGCCTTTTTGCCCTGTCTGCCCAGGCCAGTGAACTCACGCTGGGCACCAGCCTCGGATATGGCTGTTATGAAAAGGTCAAGTTTGGCTATACGGACCTGGATGCGCTGCAATTGTGCAACCGTGCCCTGAGCGAAGCCCACTTGGGCCGCAAGGACCTCGCCGCCACCTATGTCAATCGCGGCATCATCCGCGCCGCCCGCGGCGATCTGGAGGGTGCCATTCACGATTATGACACCGCCTTGAAAATGAAGCCGGACATGGGCGAGGCCCTGGCCAACAAGGGCGCCGCCTATTTGCGCGCCAACAATTTCAGGCAGGCCATCAGCGTGCTCAACAAGGCGCTCGACTACACGCTGACCCAGCCGTCGCATGTCTATTACAACCGCGCCATTGCCTATGAGAGTCTTGGCGAGCACGAGAAGGCCTACAGGGATTTTCAGCAGGCGGCGAAGCTGCAGCCGGACTGGTCCTGGCCGCAGCGCGAATTGCAGCGCTATCAGTTCATCGCGCATTGAAGGCATGGCGCGCTGCCCCTATTAAGGGGTATGAGCACAGATGTATTTGACCAGTCCGCGCTTGACCTGGATCTTGCCCAGGCGATGACGGGCGAAGCCCTTGCCGGGGCCGAGGATGGCGAGCTGTTTGCCGAACGCAGCGTTTCGGAAAGCTTCGTGTTTGATGACGGGCGCCTGAAAAGCGCGTCCTATGATGCCGCGCGCGGCTTTGGCCTGCGCCGGGTCAGCGGCGAAAAGACCGGTTATGCCCATTCGACGGAACTCAGCCCCGGGGCGCTGAAGCGCGCGGCCAGCGCCGTGCGCGCCGCCGACCGCGGCACCAGCGGCGTGTGGGCAGATGCGCCAAGGCGCACCAATGCCGTGCTCTATGGCGATGAAAACCCGGTCGATGCGCCGGGCTTTGCGCAAAAGACGGAACTGCTGGCGCAGATCGACGCCTATGTGCGGGCGCAGGAGCCGCGCGTCATCCAGGTCAGCGTGTCGCTGGCGGGCGAGCAGCGCAACATCACCATTTTGCGCCCGGGCATGGACCCGGTGTTTGACTGCCGCCCGCTGGTGCGCCTTGGCGTTGCCGTCACCGTCGAACAGGACGGGCGCCGCGAAAGCGGCCATGCGGGCGCGGGCGGGCGCACGGCTTACGCGCAATGGATCACGCCGCAAAGCTGGAAAAGCCTGGCGGACGAAGCGCTGCGCCAGGCGCTGGTCAATTTGCAGGCGGTGGAGTGCCCCGGCGGCGAAATGGACGTTGTGCTGGGCCCGGGCTGGCCTGGCGTGCTGTTGCACGAAGCCGTGGGGCACGGCCTGGAAGGGGACTTCAACCGCAAGGGCGAAAGTGCATTTTCCGGCCGTCTTGGCGAACGCGTGGCGGCGCCGGGCGTGACCGTCATCGACGATGGCACCATCGCGCAGCGGCGCGGCTCGCTGACCATTGATGACGAAGGCACGCCCACCAGCGCCACGACGCTGATCGAGGACGGCATTCTGGTCGGCTATATGCAGGACCGGCAAAATGCCCGGCTGATGGGCATGGCGCCCACGGGCAATGGCCGCCGGGAAAGCTTTGCCTGTCCGCCCTTGCCGCGCATGACCAACACCTTCATGCGCGCGGGCGAACATGATCCGGGCGAAATCCTGGAGTCGCTGAAAGACGGCATTTACGCGGTCAATTTCGGCGGCGGCCAGGTTGACATCACCTCCGGCAAATTCGTGTTCCAGTGCACCGAGGCCTATCTTGTCAGGAATGGCAAGGTCGAGGCGCCGGTCAAGGGCGCGACCCTGATCGGCGATGGCCCCAGCGTGTTGCAGCGGGTCACCATGATCGGCAATGATCTGAAGCTGGACCCGGGCATTGGCGTGTGCGGCAAGGCCGGGCAGGGCGTGCCGGTCGGGGTGGGCCAGCCGACCCTGAAGATTGAAGGCGTGACCGTTGGCGGCGCTGATGTGGGCTAGCGCGCTTGATGCGGCTCAATGGTTCCCGGACAAGACGGCGTGTTTCCGGGATGACCCGCGGGGGCGCAGGGCTTTCCGGACAGCCGCCAAGACCCGCCTGTCAGCCATCCCGGCTCTCCCCACTGTCATCCCGGCTCTCCCCACTGTCATCCCGGCTCTCCCCACTGTCATCCCGGCCTTGAGCCGGGATCCATGCTGCAGCGCTGCAGCTCTGCCGGTCCAGGGCAATTCCTTGCGGAATGGCTGGAGCCGGGCGGCCGGGAACAGCCGGACATTTGCCGTGGGCTGCGGCCATGGCCGCTAACGCCAGATTGCGGCCGGGTTTCGTGCTGGTGCTGAAAATCGCAGTCAGCGCGGCGCTGCTGTATGCGCTGTTTGCCCTGGTGGATGTGCACGAGGCCCTGAAGGCGGCCAGGGGGCTGAATCCGTGGCTGTTCGTCCTTGCCGTCCTGGTCCGGCTGTCGG
This sequence comes from Robiginitomaculum sp., assembly GCA_026993275.1. Taxonomy (GTDB): domain Bacteria; phylum Pseudomonadota; class Alphaproteobacteria; order Caulobacterales; family Maricaulaceae; genus Robiginitomaculum_B. The sequence continues at coordinate 5,229 of JALWUB010000260.1, forward strand.
TGTTCGCCATGGATGCCCTGCGGCTGTCCTGGATGACGCCGATCCCCGGCCTGTCCTATGTGCAGCACTTGCGCCTGGCCCTGCGCGGCGCGTTCCTTGCGCAATTGGGGTTCGGCTTTCTGACCGGCGATGCCTACCGGGCCGCGGGCTATGCCAGGGGCGCGGGCAATCTCTCTGTCCCGGCGGCGCAATTGCTGGCGGCGCGCTTTGCCGGCATCGCCACCACGGCCCTGCTGGCCCTGCTGGCCGCGCTGGTGCTGCTGACCCGGCAAAGCGGGGCGCTGCGCGG
>JALWUB010000261.1 GCA_026993275.1 Robiginitomaculum sp.
CTGCGCGAGGCCATTCTTGAACACTGGCTGGCGGCACAAAGTGTTGACAGGGCGAGTTTGCGTCGCCATTTAACGCACAAGGGTTTTGCAGATGATCTGCGCCAGCTGGAAAGACGCACAATCCCTGTCGGCGATGAGCCCGGCGCCGTGAGCACGGAGCGCTGGCTGAAGACCGCGCAGGACCTGATCGGCCGTGCCGGTGCGACAGAGGAACAGGCGGTGCGTGTGCGTCAATTGCTGGACGGTCTGAAGCGCGGCGATCAAGGCGCCCTGAGGGCGCTGGGCAGTGCGCAGCGCGGCGGCAAACCCGCGGAGGACGAGGACAGTGCCTGAGGTGCAGGCGCTGGCCAACAGCATAGCGGCCTGCGCCGCACCAGAGAGGGATAACCCGGCGCGCCTGCGCGCGCATTGCGGGAAAGTGTGAGATATGGCCAAGGCCGCACAAGCAACACCGGCGGAAACTGTGGACAGCCCCTTGCTGGACCTGTCTGACAGCGCCGTGCAACGCATGCTCAAACTGGCAAAGTCGCGCGGCTTTGTCACCCATGCAGAGCTGAACAAGGTCTTGCCCGCTGGCGAAGTCAGTTCGGAGAAGATCGAGGACACCCTGGCGATGTTCTCGCAAATGGGCATCAATGTCATCGACGCCGAAGACGCCGAAGCCGAAACCGGCAAGGCGGTTGCCACGAAATCCGCATCGGCGGCGGCGCGCACCGGCAATACCAGCGCCTCGGCCGACCGCACGGATGACCCGGTGCGCATGTATCTGCGCGAAATGGGTTCGGTCGAGCTGTTGTCGCGCGAAGGCGAGATTGCCATTGCCAAGCGCATCGAGGCCGGCCGGGACACCATGATCCGCGGCCTGTGCGAAAGCGCGCTGACATTCGAGGCCATCATGGTGTGGCGCGAGGAACTGGCCGAGGGGCGGATTCTGCTGCGCGACATCATCGACCTGGAAACCACCTTTGCCGCCCGCCATGGCGCCGAGGAAGACAATAGCGATGATGACACCGCAGGCGAGGTGCAGGCCGAACTGCCGCCTGTGGAAACGCCAGAGGCCAAGACCGCTGACACGGCCGGCAAGGAGGCGGACGGCAAGACGGAAGGCGAAGAGGACGGCGAAAGCAGCAGCGACGATTATGACGAGGACGAGGTCAATCTGTCGCTGTCGGCCATGGAAGCCGAATTGCGCGAAACGGTGGTTGCGGAACTGGACGCCATCGCCGCTGATTTCAAGACCTTCAACAAGCTGCAGGGTAAGCTCATCGAGGCCAAGCTCAAGGGCAAGGACCTGACCCCGCAATCGCGGCGCAAATATACCGAGATCCAGGACCGGATCATCAAGCGCCTGAAGGCGATGCACCTCAACAACAACCGCATCGAGGCGCTGGTCGAACAGCTTTACGCCATCAACAAGCGCCTGGTCGGGCTGGAAGGGCGCATCATGCGCCTTGCCGATGGCCACGGCGTGCCGCGGGCGGAGTTTCTGCAGCAATATCTTGGCCACGAAATGGATCCCAACTGGACCCGGGACGTCGCCAAGCTGTCGCCGGCCTGGGAAAAGTTCATCAGCCGCGAGGCCGACCAGGTCAACCGGCTGCGCCGCCAGGTCGCGCAACTGGCGCAGGATGCGGGTGTCACCATCGACGAGTTTCGCGTCATTGTGCAGACGGTGCAAAAGGGCCAGCGCGAGGCGGCCCAGGCGAAAAAGGAAATGGTCGAGGCCAATCTGCGCCTGGTGATCTCGATCGCCAAGAAATACACCAATCGCGGCCTGCAATTCCTGGACCTCATCCAGGAGGGCAATATCGGCCTGATGAAGGCGGTGGACAAGTTTGAATACCGCCGCGGCTACAAGTTCTCCACCTATGCGACCTGGTGGATCCGCCAGGCCATTACCCGCTCCATTGCCGACCAGGCACGCACCATCCGCATTCCGGTGCACATGATCGAGACGATCAACAAGCTGGTGCGCACCTCGCGCCAGATGCTGCACGAGATTGGCCGCGAGCCGACGCCGGAGGAACTGGCGGTGAAGCTTGCCATGCCGCTGGAGAAGGTGCGCAAGGTGATGAAAATCGCCAAGGAGCCGATCAGCCTGGAAACCCCCATCGGCGACGAGGAAGACAGCCATTTGGGCGATTTCATCGAAGACAAGAACGCGATTTTGCCCGTCGATGCGGCGATCCAGTCCAATTTGCGCGAAACCACCACGCGGGTGCTGGCCTCGCTGACGCCGCGCGAGGAGCGGGTGCTGCGCATGCGCTTTGGCATCGGCATGAACACCGACCACACCCTGGAGGAGGTCGGCCAGCAATTCTCGGTCACCCGCGAACGCATCCGCCAGATCGAGGCCAAGGCCCTGCGCAAGCTCAAACACCCGAGCCGCTCGCGCAAGCTGCGCAGCTTTCTGGACACCTGAGCGAAGCCGTCAGGCTTACAAGAGTTTCTTGCGCAAGATCTCGTTGACCGTCTTGGGGTTGGCCTTGCCCCTGGATGCCTGCATGACCTGGCCGACAAACCAGCCCAGCGCCTTGGGCTTGTCCTTGACCTTGGCGGCCTGAGCCGGATTGGCGGCGATGATCTCGTCAATCATGGCCTCGATGGCGCCGGTGTCGGTGACCTGTTTGAGGCCGCGCTCCTCGACGATCTTTTCCGGATCGCCGCCCTCGGTCCAGCAGATCTCGAACACCTGTTTGGCAATCTTGCCCGATATGGTGCCCGCCGAGATCATGCGCACAATGGCGCCATTGGCGGCGGCGGAAACCGGGCAGTCGGCGATCGCCACGCCCTCCTTGTTGAGCTTGCCAAAGACCTCGTTGAGCACCCAGTTGGCGGCCAGCTTCTTGTCATTGCCCTCGGCGGCTTCCTCGTAATAGGCGGCCTTTTCCCGGTCCATGACCAGCACCCCGGCGTCATAGTCCGAGAGGCCGAATTCGCGCACGAAGCGCGCCTTTTTTTCGTCCGGCAGTTCCGGCAGGCTGGCCTTGATCGCCGCCAGCCAGTCTTCATCCAGCTTGACCGGCAACAGGTCCGGGTCCGGGAAATAGCGGTAATCATGGGCGTCTTCCTTGGAGCGCATGGTCCGCGTTTCGCCGGTTTCGGTGTTGAACAGCCGGGTTTCCTGCTCCACCGTGCCGCCTGCTTCGAGAATGCCGATCTGGCGGCGCGCCTCATAATCGATGGCCTGCTGGATGAAGCGCATGGAGTTGAGATTCTTGATCTCGCAGCGCGTGCCCAGCTTGCCGCCGGGCCGGCGCACCGAAACATTGACATCGGCGCGCAGGTTTCCCTTTTCCATGTCGCCGTCACAGGTGCCCAGATAGCGCACTAGGGCACGCAGCTTGCGCACATAGGCCGCGGCCTCGCGGGGCGAGCGCATGTCCGGCTTGGAGACAATCTCCATCAGCGCCACGCCGCAGCGGTTCAGGTCCACATAGGTGGCGTCGGGGTCGAGATCATGGATCGACTTGCCGGCATCCTGCTCCAGGTGCAGCCGCTCAATGCCCACGGCGATGGTCTGGCCCGGCTCCGGCTCGATCAGCAATTCGCCCTCGCCGACAATGGGGTGGTAAAGCTGGCTGATCTGATAGCCCTGCGGCAGGTCCGGGTAGAAATAGTTCTTGCGGTCGAAGCGGGAAAAGCGGTTGATCTGCGCCTTCAGGCCAAGCCCGGTGCGCACCGCCTGCTCGACGCAAAATGCGTTCAGCACCGGCAGCATGCCCGGCATCGCCGCATCGACCAGCGACACATGGGTGTTGGGCGCGGCGCCATAAGCGGTGGAGGCACCGGAGAACAGCTTGGACTTCGAGGCCACCTGCGCATGCACCTCCAGCCCGATGATCATCTCCCAGTCACCGGTCTGCGTCGTGATCCAGTCCGCCTTGTCTGCGATGCGTTCAGCTGTAAACATTGTTCTTTCTCTTGGTGTTTTTTCCTGGGGAGAAGTGCGCGAAGCGTGGCTCATCGCCCCCTTTTATTGGGGAGGTTATTGGGGAGGCGGGCGCACAGCGTCCGGAGGGGGTTCTCACCACCATTTCTCCGGCCTTGCATCAAACCCGGCCGCGCGTTCCAGCGCCGCACCGGCGGCGAAGCAGGTCTCCTCGTCCAGCGCCTTGCCGATGACCTGCAGGCCGAGCGGCAGGCCCTGGCCATCCAGCGCCGCGGGCACGGAAATGCCGGGCAGGCCGGCGAGATTGGCGGTGACGGTGAAAATGTCGTTCAGATACATCTGCACCGGGTCATCCTGGCGCGCGCCAAGAGCAAAGGCAGCGCTGGGGGTGGTGGGGGTGAGCAGCGCATCGCAGGCCTCGAAGGCCTTTTTGAAGTCTTCGGCGATGCGCGCCCGCACCTTTTGCGCGCGGATGTAATAGGCGTCGTAAAACCCGGCGGAGAGCACATAGGTGCCGATCAGCACGCGCCGGCGCACCTCGTCGCCAAAGCCTGCGGCGCGGGTCTTTTCGTAAGTTTGCGTCAGGTCATCCCCTTCGACGCGCAGGCCATAGCGCATGCCGTCATAGCGCGCCAGATTGGAGGACGCCTCGGCCGGGGCGATGATGTAATAGGCGGGCAGGGCGTATTTGGTGTGCGGCAGCGACACGTCAACGATGTTGCATCCGGCCTCGCGCAGCCAGTCCATGCCCGCGGCCCAGACTGTTTCAATCTCGCCCGGCATGCCGTCCATGCGGTATTCGCGCGGCACGCCAATGCGCAGGCCCTTGAGCGAGCGCGAACACGCGGCGGCAAAATCAGGCACATCGGCCTTGATCGAGGTGGAGTCCCTGGGGTCATGCCCGGCCATGGAGCGCAGCAAGATGGCGGCATCCTCAACCGTGCGCGCAATCGGCCCGGCCTGGTCCAGCGATGAGGCAAAGGCAACGATGCCATAGCGCGAGCAGCGCCCGTAAGTGGGCTTGATGCCCACCGTGCCGGTAAAGCTGGCGGGCTGGCGGATCGAACCGCCAGTGTCGGTGGCGGTGGCGCCAAGGCACAGCCGCGCCGCCACGGCCGCCGCCGAGCCGCCAGACGAGCCGCCGGGCACCAGCGCTTCAGTGGAGCCTTGCGCCCGCCACGGATTGATCACCGGCCCAAAGGCCGAGGTTTCGTTGGACGAGCCCATGGCAAACTCGTCCAGGTTGAGCTTGCCCAGCATGACCGCGCCATCGCGCCACAGATTGGCGCTGACCGTGCTTTCATAGGTGGGGGTGAACGTGCCGAGGATTCTGCTGCCCGCCGTGGTCTGCACACCCTTGGTGCAAAAGAGGTCCTTGACGCCGATGGGCACGCCGTCCAGCGGTCCGGCCTCGCCTTTGGCGCGGCGCGCGTCCGAGGCGTCGGCCATGGCCAGGGCCTGCTCGTCCGTGGTCACCACATAGGCATTCAGCACCCCGGCTCCGGCCATGGCGTCCAGATGCGCCTGGGTCAGCTCCCGGGCAGAGAAGTCCTTGCGGGCAAGACCCTTCAGGGCTTCCGCCAGGGTCAGGTCATTGAGCGCGCCCAT
>JALWUB010000262.1 GCA_026993275.1 Robiginitomaculum sp.
CGCAAAAACGGAAGGGCCTTGATACGGCGGCGGCGATTTTCGGAAAATCTTAAAACAAATGGCAAGACCATTGCATGGAGACTGTGCGAATCAGCCGACGTGATGCGAGATGACACATGAATGACGACCTGTTTGCCAATCGCCTGAGCGAGTTTGCCGCTTCCGAACTGTTTGCCCGCACCTTTCGTGAGGGCATGGACATGGTCGAGGAAACCGCGGCCTATCTGGATGGCCCGGGGCGCGAGGAATCGCGTGCCCTGTCACGCGCTGGCGCGCTGGCCTATGCCGGCGAGAGCATGCGGCTGACGACACGGCTGATGCAGGTGGCGTCCTGGCTTCTGGTGCAGCGCGCGGTGCGCGAGAATGAAATGAGCACGCACGAGGCCCGTTCCGAAAAATACCGCATGAATGACGAAAAGCTGGGCCAGAGCTTTGCCGGCACCCAGGAATTGCCGCCCACCTTGCAAGACCTCATCGCCCGCTCGGCGCGCATTTACGAGCGCATCCGCCGCCTGGATGAAAACCTCTATGGTGCGGAGCAGGAAAACACCGGCGCCAATGCGGTTTCGGAACAATTGGCGCGCCTGAACGCCGCCTTTGTCAATCGCGGCTGACCCTGCGGGCGCTTCAGATGGAAAAGCTGGTGCCGCAGCCGCAGCCGCTTTTGGCATTGGGGTTGTTGATCTTGAAGGCGGCGCCGATCAGCTCGTCGGCATAATCGATTTCGGCGCCAGCAAGAAAATCCAGGGACACCTTGTCGATCACCACCGTGGCGCCATCGCGCTCTATGACCACATCATCCGCTTCGGGCGCATCGGCGAAATCAAAGGTATAGGAAAACCCGGAACAGCCGCCGCCGACCACGGCGACGCGCAAGGCGTGCTTGCCATGCTGCGCCATAATCGCATTGATGCGCCTGGCCGCAGCGGCGGAAAGGCGGACGGGGGCTTCACTCATCAGACTGTTTCCTTGCCAGCAGCGCCATTATAGGCTGTCATACCAATATGGGGTGCATCGGCGCCAGTGCAAAGGCATGACAGGCACAGCATGACAGACGTGTTCACCATTCCGCCGCGGGCCGTGTTTGCCTCCGATCCGGCCAGGAGCCGCGGGCGGCGTTTCCCGCAAGCGCCCAGCACCACCCGCACCGCGTTTCAGCGCGACCGGGACCGGGTCATCCATTGCAGCGCGTTTCGCCGCCTCAAGCACAAGACCCAGGTTTTTGTCGCCCATGCGGATGACTATTTCCGCACCCGCCTGACCCATTCGCTGGAAGTGGCGCAGATTGCCCGCTCCATTGCCCGGGTGCTGGGGCTGGACGAGGACCTGGCCGAAACCCTGGCGCTGGCCCATGATCTGGGCCACCCGCCCTTTGGCCATGCGGGCGAGGATGTCCTGAACGAGGCCATGAAAGACTTTCACGGCTTTGACCATAATGCCCAGACCTTGCGCATCCTGACACAGATGGAGCACGTCTACCCCGGTTTTGACGGCCTCAACCTGACCTGGGAAACCCTGGAAGGAGTGGTCAAGCATAACGGCCCCCTGTGCAAGGCGCCGGGAGACTGTGCGGGCCTGCCCTGGGCCTTCACTGCCTTTGATGGCTGGGAATGGCTGGAGCCGCACACCTTTGCCGGGCCCGAGGCCCAGGTGGCGGCGCTGGCTGATGATATCGCCTATAACAATCACGACATTGACGATGGCCTGCGCGCCGACATCATCCAGATCGACCAATTGCTCACCCTGCCGCTGGTAGGGCCGGTTTTCGAGCAGGTGCGGGAGGAATATCCGGACACCTCGCGCAACCGGCTGATCCACGAGGCCGTGCGCCGGCTGATCGGCATCTGGGTGGATGACCTGCTGGCCGAAAGCCGGCGCCGTATCGCCCAGGCAAAGCCGCAAAGCGCCGACGCGGTACGCGCCATGGATACCCCGCTGATCGGCTTTTCTTCTGGCATGCAAGAGGATATTGCGGCGTTGCGCGCCTTCCTGATGGAGAACATGTACCGGCATTACACCGTCAACCGCACGCGCACCAAGGCGCGGCGCATGGTCCGCGAACTGTTCGAGATCTTCATGAACGAGCCGGAATTGCTGGCCCAAGACCTTTATGCGCAGACCGATGGCCCTGGCGGCCAGCGCACGGCGCGCATTGTCTGCGATTATATTGCCGGCATGACAGATACCTATGCCATGGAAGAGCATCGGCGCTTGTTGTCGATGGACAGCTATCTTTAGTATGTGCGGGGGCATGTGCTGATTCGCACCTGCCTGATGGTTGAGGCCAATGGTTAGAAAAGAAGACAGCATTTACGCCCCGCCTCAGGACCAGAACGGTTTTGATGCGCGCCTTGACGAGGATGAAAACCGCGGGCCGATGCTGCTGGTGGTGGCCATCGCCGTGCTGCTGGCCTTCGCCGCGGTGATCTACACCGCCTACCATCAGGGCTTGCGCAAGGGCGGGCGCGCCGCTGCGCCGCATGTGACGGCGCCCAGCGGGCCGCTCAAGGTGCGGCCAGAGGAAACCCACGGCAAACCCACGCCCAATCTGGACAACAAGGCCTATGAGCCGCTTGACGATATCAGGACGGCGCCCGCCGCCCCGGTGAAGACCGCGCCATTGCCTGAAGAGCCCCTGTCGCGCCCCGAACCGCAACCGGTCAAGGTTGTGCCAGCCCCTGTTCCGGCGAAACCGGTTCCGGCCCCGGCCAAAGCGCGGCCCGCACCGGCCAAGGTGCAGCCAAAGCCAAAACCCAGGCCTGCCCCCAAACCCGTCAGCACGGCGCCCGCGGGCAGATATCTTGTCCAGCTTGCGTCTTTTCGCTCCAAACAGCAGGCGCTGACGGCCTGGCGCACGCTGCGGGCGCGCTTGCCCGAACTGCTGGGCACGGTCACGGCCGATGTGCAGCGCGCCGATCTGGGCGCCAAGGGGATCTATTACCGTTTGCGCGCCGCCAGTTTTGCCGACCGCGCGGCCGCCAGCGCGTTTTGCGCACGCCTGAAGAAAAACGGCCAGAGCTGCCTTGTGGTGAGCCGTTGAGTGCGCGCGCCTGTATCCTGGGCTGTGCCGGGCCGGAATTGCGCCCCGAAGAGCGCGCGTTCTTCGCCGATGCCCGGCCCTGGGGCTTCATTCTCTTTGCCCGCAATTGCCGCACGCCAGAGCAGATGCGCCGCTTGTGCGGCAGCTTGCGTGATGCCGTTGGCCGCGAAGCGCCCATCCTGATTGACGAGGAGGGCGGCAGGGTATCGCGCCTGCGTGCCCTGGCGGGCTATGGCGGGCCGCCCGCGGCGGTGTTTGCGCAAGCGGGGCTGTCGGAAGACGATATGCAAAACGCGGTCCGGGCCAATTACCGGGCCATCGGCGCGCGCCTGGCCGCCCTGGGGGTGGATGTGGACTGTGCGCCGGTGCTGGATTTGCCCGCGGCCGATGCCGACCCGGTGATTGGCGACCGTGCCTTTTCCAGAAAGGCAGGGCAGGCGGCCCGTCTGGGCCGGGCCTGCCTGGAGGGGCTGGAGGCCGCAGGCGTCAGCGGCGTCATCAAGCATGTTCCCGGCCATGGCCGCGCCAGGGTGGACAGCCACAAGGCCCTGCCGCGGGTCAGCGCCAGTGCCGATGCCCTGGGCGCGCATGACTTTCTGCCCTTTGCCGTGCTGAAGGACGCGGCCATGGCGATGACCGGCCATGTGGTTTATGAGGCTTTTGACCCGCAAAACCCGGCCACGGAGTCGCAAATCGTGATAAATGAAGTAATTCGCGGGCGAATCGGTTTTGATGGATTGCTGATGAGCGATGATCTGGACATGAAAGCGCTGGCAGGACGCCTGGGCGAACGTGCTGCCCGGGCGCTGCGCGCTGGCTGTGATGTGGTGCTGCAGTGCAATGGCGATCTGGACTGCATGGCCGAAGTGGCCGGTGCCGCGCCCCTGCTGGCCGGTAAGGCTCTGCAGCGGGCGCACGCGGCGCGCCGCCGCGCGGCAGCCGCACGGATCGACCCGGCGCAGGCCGCGGCCGAGGCCGAAAGCTGGCTGGCCCGCTTGCCGGGAGGCGCGCCATGAGCGCACAGGAATTTGCAGAGGATTTCGAGTTTGAGGCGGTGCGCCGCGCCGGGGCCGAGGGCGCGGCCCTGGTGGTCGATGTGGATGGCTTTGAAGGGCCGCTGCACGTTTTGCTGGAGATGGCGCGCACGCAGAAGGTGGACATCCGCCATATCTCGGTCTTGCAACTGGCCGAACAATATCTGGCCTTCATTGCCCGCATTCGCGAATTGCGCATTGAACTGGCGGCCGATTATCTGGTGATGGCCGCATGGCTGGCCTATCTGAAGTCGCGCTTGCTGCTGCCCAAACCGGCCAAGCCCGATGACGATGAGCCCAGCGGCGAGGAAATGGCGGCACAGCTGGCGTTTCGCCTGCGCCGCCTGCACGCCATGCGGCTGGCGGCCAAAACGCTGATGAGCCGGGACCGTCATGGCATCACCACGTTTTCCCGCGGCGCGCCGGAAGGGGTGCGGCGCATCACGGCGCCGGTTTACGACACCAGCATTTATGACCTGCTCAAGGCCTATGCGGTGCGCCGCTCGCGGGTGGCGCGGGCGCATCTGGTGATGAAAACACCGGTGGTCTATGCCATTGAGGCGGCGCGGGCGCGGCTGGAGCGCGTGCTGGGCCGCATCCGCGAATGGACGGCGCTGGAGGCCTTGCTGCCGGAAAGGGTGAAGGGCGCGGAGGAACAGCCGCCGCGGGTTTCCGTGCTGGCCTCCTCCTTGATGGCCTCACTGGAAATGACCCGTGAAGGCCTGGCGGAAATCCGTCAGGCCGGTGCCTTTACGCCGCTTTATGTGCGCCCGCGCCGCCGTAAAGGAAGCCCGCAATGAGCAAGAGTGGCGACAACCCGACCCTCGATGCCATCGAGGCGGCGGTGAAAACCCTGGCAAGCCGCGCCTCTCGCGCCGCACCAGGCGCGCAGGCGCCGCAATTGCCGGGCCTGCACCCGGTCAGCGCCCGCGATGAAGAACATTACCGCATGCTCGAAGCGCTGCTGTTCGCCGCTGCGGAGCCGCTGGACCTGCGCAGCATCAGCGAACGCCTGCCGGCAGATGCCGAGTGCACCGCCCTGCTGGCCAGGCTGGAGCAGGATTATGCCGGGCGCGGCATCAACCTGACCCGCGTCGCCGGTAAATACTGGCTGCAGACCGCGCCGGACCTGGCGCACATTCTGGTCGACAAGCGCGAAGAGCCGCGCAAGCTCTCCAACGCGGCGCTGGAAACCCTGTCCATCATTGCCTATCACCAGCCGGTGACCCGCGCCGAGATCGAGGAGGTGCGCGGCGTGGCCGTGTCCAAGGGCACGCTGGACCTGCTGATGGAGATGAAATGGGTGCGCCTGCGCGGCCGCCGCCGCACGCCGGGCCGCCCGGTCACCTATGGCACCACGGATGATTTTCTGGTGCATTTCGG
>JALWUB010000263.1 GCA_026993275.1 Robiginitomaculum sp.
CAACGGGGACAGCACCGGGCGCTGCGGCGCAAGGCGTTTATGACGTGCGTTACCAGACGGCGACCAACCGTTATCTGACAGGGGAATTGCTGGTCAGCAGCACACGCTGGACCGGCTATATCGAGGACCCTGACGACAATACCGGCAATTTCTTTTCCGGCACGGCCAGCACCGACCGGATGGCATCACCGGACCCCACATTCAGCCTGACCACGGCCGTGTCGGCACCGCCCGCACCGGCCACTTTCACCTTTTCAGGCATTTGGCACAGCCGGGCCTTCATATCCGGCACCTTTGCTCCCGCCCCTCCCGCGGACAAGCCCCAGGGCAAAGCCGGGCGGGGCCGCAAGGGGCCACAGGCTGTCAATGGCGAAAACGGCGTCTTTCGCGCCTTGAGCACAGGCATTTACGAACAGGATGCCGGCGTGGGGCTTGGCGATCCGGGCCATGACGTTCTGGGCAAGAGCTTTACCCTGCAGGCCCTGATCGGCAATTTTTCCCTTGATGGCAATATCACCATTGCCATGGACGGAACCATCAGCGGTTCGGCAGGCATGGCCCAGGGCGCAGGCGGCAGTTGCACCCTGTCCGGCCATTTTGCAAAAGACGGCGGCCGCAATCTTTATGATGTGGACATGAGCATGGGCGGGGCCACCTGCCCTGCGCCAGCCAGTTACCAGGGCAGTGCCTATGGCGAGACCGGAAAGGCCTTTGACGGCAGCCCGCAGGAAATGGTGAAGGGTTTTCTGGTGGAGAGCACGGGTCAGAGCGGCATCAGGATGACGCTGACACCGCCAAGCCCTTGAAGCTGGTGCATGACAATGCCGGAGGGGCAACCCCTTGACGGCACAGCCATGGCAACGAATCTTTAGTGCATGGCCACGGCAAAGACATCTCCCCTGGCGGCGCTGGATGAACGCTCGCGGCAGATTTTCCGTGATCTCGTCGAGACCTATCTGGAAAGCGGCGAGCCCGTGGGCTCGCGCACTCTGGCGCGGCGCAGCAAGACCGGCCTGTCGCCGGCCTCGATCCGCAACACCATGGCCGATCTGGCGGCCATGGGGCTGTTGAGTGCGCCCCATGTCAGCGCCGGGCGCATGCCGACCGAGGCGGGGCTGCGGCTGTTTGTGGACGGGCTGTTGCAGGTGGGCGATCTCAGCCCGCTGGAGCGGCGCGACATCGACCGCCGCATGCATGGCCATGGCACCACCCTTGAAGAGGCGCTGAACGAGGCCTCCAGCCTGCTTTCCGGCCTGGCGGGCGGCGCCGGCCTGGTGCTGGCGCCCACCCATGAAAGCACGCTGCGCCATGTGGAATTTGTACCCATCTCAGCCGACCAGACGCTGGCGGTGCTGGTCTATGAGGATGGCAGCGTCGAAAACCGGCTGATGCGCACCCCGCCCGGCACCACGCCGTCGGCCCTGGCCGAAGCCGGCAATTATTTGTCGGCGCATCTGGCCGGGCGCACGCTGGAGCAGGCGCGCGAGGACATTCTGCAGGACATTGCCGCCCACACCAGCGCCCTGGACGAGGCGGCGCAAGGGCTGATCACCAGCGGCCTGGCCAAATGGGGCGGCGGCGATGATGACAACCGCATGCTGATCGTGCGCGGCCGCTCCAATCTGCTGGACACGGTCGAGGCCGAGGCCGATCTGGAGCGCATCGGCTATCTTTTTGATGACCTGGAGCGCAAAAAGGATATGGTGGCGCTCATGGACAGGGCGCGCGAGGCCCCCGGCGTGAAGATATTTATCGGCTCGGAGAATGCTTTATTCAGTCTTTCGGGTTCAAGCGTCATCGTGGCTCCCTATATGGATAGTGAAAAGCGGGTCATTGGCGCCCTTGGCGTCATTGGCCCGACCCGGATCAATTATGCGCGGGTGATCCCGATGGTGGATTATACCGCCAGCGCGGTCGGGCACGTTCTGGACCGCCTGAGCAAAAAGTGAGCGAGACAATGAGCGATCAAGACAACACGCAAAACCCTGAAGACGCCAAGGCCGCAGCGGCGCCGGAGCAGGACAATGGCGCCAAAGCGGACAGCGGCGCGGATGCCGGGGCCGAGGACCTCCAGGAGGAGCTGACCAAAATCCGCGAGCAGATGTTCCGCATTGCCGCCGAGGCGGAAAACACCCGCAAGCGCGCCGCCCGCGAAATCGCCGATGCGCGCAAATACGCGCTCTCCGGCTTCGCCCGCGATCTTCTTGATGTCGCCGACAATCTGGCGCGGGCGCTGGAGGCGATACCGGCCGAGGCCCGCGAACATGCCTCCGACGCGCTGAAGGGGCTGATTTCCGGTGTCGAACTGACCGGCAAGGCGCTGCACAATACGCTGGAGCGCCACGGCGTGCGCAAGATCAGCCCGGTGGGCGAAAAGTTCAATCCCAACATGCACCAGGCGGTGGCACACATTCCCTCCAAGGCCCCGGCCGGTGAAGTGGTCGAGGTGATTCAGCCTGGCTATCTTCTCGGTGACCGCACCTTGCGCGCGGCCATGGTGGCGGTGTCTTCGGGGCAGCCGCCGGAAGACAAGGCGGGCGCAGAGCCGGACGGAGCCGCGCCCGGCAGCACGGTGGACACCACCGCCTGAGGCTTTCGCTGCAAAAGCGCAAAACAGTTCAAATCCTTGCTGTCATCGCAGGCGTTTCTTAACGGCTTTCGCCGATACTCACCGCCGGGGACAGCAAGGGTGAGAACATGAGCAGGGTCGAACTGGTCAGGCCGGATGAGCTGGGGGCGGAGGAATTGCGCCTGTGGGCAGACTGGCGCCGCGCCGATGCCGATCTGGCCAGCCCGTATTTTTCGCCGCTCTGGGCCAGCGCCGTGGGGCGGGTCCGCAGCGATGTGCGCGTGGCCGTCTTTCTCAAGGACAATGGCCGCCTGGCCGGGTTTTTGCCGGTGCAGCATCCGGTCCGCTATGTGCTGCAACCGGCAGGCGGCCCGTTGTGCGATTACCAGGGCGCCATTGGCGCGCCGGACCTGGTGCCCGACCTGCAGGCACTGCTGGAGGCCAGCGGGGCCGGGCGTTATGATTTTTCCAATTTGCTGGCCAAGCAATCGGCCTTTGCCCGCCATGCCCGTGAAGTGCATGTCTCGCGGGTGATCCGGCTCGAAGGCGGTTACGAGACGTATCTGCAAAAGCGCCGCGCGGCCGGCTCATCGGAAAACAAGCGCGCCCGCAAGCGCGCCCGCAAGCTTGGCCGCGAGGCCGGGCCGCTGCGCCTGCAAACCCGGTGCCGCGAGACGGCCGTGTTCGAACAGCTGCTCAACTGGAAACGCGCCCAGTACCAGCGCACCGGGCAAACCGATATCTTTACCCGCCCCTGGGCGCTTGATCTGGTGCGCAACCTGTTCGCGCAAGACGATGCAGACCTGCATGCGGACCTGTTTGCGCTCTATGCCGGCGAGACGCTGGCGGCGGTGAACCTGTGCCTGCGCTCAGGCCCGGTGCTGCATTGCTGGTTCATTGCCCATGATCCGGCGCTGTCGCATTTTTCGCCAGGCCTGATCCTGTTCGAGCAGATGATCGAGCATTTGAGCAATGCCGGCATGAGCGAACTGGACCTGGGGGCGGGGGATTACCGTTTCAAGCGCAATCTTGCCAATGCGGCGCGGCCCCTGTGCGGCGGCTTTGCCGGCGGCCGCGCCCTGAGCGCGCGGCTGCGAGCCTGGCAGTATGACCTGCGCAGCCTGATCGAGGCACTGCCGCTGGGGCCGGTCTCGGCCTGGCCGGGCAAGGCCATGCGCCGCCACGACCTGCATCTGGGCCTGAGGGTCAGCCCGCATTTTTGAGGGCTGCAGGCCTCTGCAATTTTTCTCGCCAAATCCGGTATTCCCGTTTACATCATCCGGAAGAGCAAACCGGAGGAAACCGCATGAAAACGCTCATGAGCGCCGGCCTTGGCCTGGCCCTGGCCCTGGCCGCCTGCAGCCCGTCCAAGAAGGAGGACAGCAGCAAGGCGCCTGCCGCCGCCGACCGGCCCGAATTCAGCGAAGGCTTTGACCCCGCGCAAAAGAACCTGATGACCGGCAAGGCGTTTCTGGAAGAAAACAAGACCGCGCCCGGTGTTGTCACCACCGCGTCGGGCCTGCAATACCGGGTGCTCAAATCCGGCCCCAGGGACGGGGCGCATCCCTATCCGGGCCAGTTTGTCTGCGTGCATTACCGCGGCACGTTCATTGGCGGCAAGGAATTTGACAGCTCCTATGCGCGCGGCGTGCCTGCGGTGTTTCCCTCTGACCGGCTGATCAAGGGCTGGGTCGAGGCGCTGGCCCTGATGCGCCCGGGCGATGAGTGGATGCTCTATGTGCCGCCGGAACTGGCCTATGGCGCCAGCGGCACCATGGGCGGACCCATCGGCCCGAACCAGACCCTGATCTTCAAGATCAATCTGATCCGGCTTCTGGACCTGACCCCGGAAGCGTATCAGCGCACCTATGGCGCCAATCCGGCACTGGACTGTTCGAAGGCGTCCTGATGGCGGATGCCCTACTGGACAGCGCCTGCGGCATTCTTGAAACCCTGGTGGGTTTCGACACCGTCTCGCACCATTCCAATCTGGCCCTGATCGACTGGGTGCAGACCCGTCTGGAAGAGCTGGGCGCAGTGTGCAGGCGCCTGCCCGGGGCAGAGGGCAAGAAGGCCAATTTCTACGCCAGCTTTGGCCCGAAGCAGCCCGGCGGCCTGGTCCTGTCCGGCCATACCGACGTGGTTCCCGTCGCGGGCCAGGCCTGGACCTCGGACCCCTTTGCCCTGGTGCAAAGGGATGGCCGCCTGTATGGCCGCGGCGCATGCGACATGAAGGGCTTCATTGCCTGCGCGCTGGCGCTGGCGCCGCATTTTGCCAAGGCGAAACTGGCGCGGCCCATCCACTTTGCCTTTTCCTATGACGAGGAGGTGGGCTGCCGCGGCGCGCCGGCGCTGATTGCGGCGATTGCGCGCGATCTGCCTGCCCCGGCGGCCGTGCTGGTCGGCGAGCCGACGAACATGCAGGTGGTCAGCGCCCACAAGGGGCTGTGTGCCTACAAGGTGCACATTACCGGCAAGGAGGCCCATTCCAGCCTGCCCCAGAGCGGCGCCTCGGCCGTGATGGCGGCGGTGCGGCTGATGGCCGAGCTCGACGCCATTGCACAAGACCTGGCCAGCCAGGCCGATCCGCACAGCCCGTTCGTTCCGCCTTGCGGAACGCTGACCATCGGCATGGTCAAGGGCGGCACGGCGGTCAACATCCTGGCCCGCGAATGCACCTTCCTGTGGGATTTGCGCCTCACCCCCGGCGATGACCAGGCCGCCATCGAGGCGCGTTTTGCCCGCAAGGTGGCACAGGTGCAGGCGCAAATGCGCAAGAGCGCGCCAGAAGCCCGCATCACGGTGGAGTGCCTGAGCGCGGCACCGCCCCTGCGCGCCGAGCCGGAGAGCGCCGCCGAACACATTGCCCGCCTG
>JALWUB010000264.1 GCA_026993275.1 Robiginitomaculum sp.
CGCATTTTTCGCGCTCCTCGCCCTATCCCACCGACATTGCCCTGATGGTGCAGCCGCCGGTGTTCCATGTGAATGGCGACGATCCCGAAGCGGTGGTCTATGCCGCCCGTATCGCCACCGAGTTCCGGCAGAAATTCGGCCATGACGCGGTCATCGACATGTTCTGCTACCGCCGCTATGGACACAATGAGGGCGATGATCCGTCCTTCACCCAGCCGATCATGTACAAGGCGATCAAGAATCACCCGACGATCCGCACGATCTACGAAAAGCGCCTGATCAAGGAGGGCGTGGTCACGGCCAATGAGGTGACCGACTGGATCACCGAGTTCCAGGCCTTTCTGGAAGCCGAGTTCGAGCGCGGCAAGACCCACGAGGCCAACAAGGCCGACTGGCTGGACGGCGAGTGGAAAGGGCTGGGCGTGGCCCCGGATGGCGAGGACCGCCGCGGCCGCACCGGTGTGTCGATCAAGCGCCTGAAGGCGCTGGGCCTCAAGGTCAACACCCTGCCGGAAAACTTCCATGTGCACAAAACCCTGGCCCGGGTCCTGGCGGCGCGCCGCAAGGCCATCGAGAGCGGCAAGGGGATTGACTGGGCCACCGGCGAGCAACTGGCCTTTGCCACCTTGCTGGACGAGGGCTTTCCGGTGCGGCTGTCGGGCCAGGACAGCGGCCGCGGCACGTTTTCCCAGCGCCATGCCCGCGCCATCGACCAGGAGACCGAGGAGCGCTACACCTTCCTGCAGCATGTTTCCGAGCATCAGGGCACGTTCGAGGTCATCGATTCGCTGCTCTCCGAAGAGGCTGTGCTGGGCTTCGAATACGGCTATTCGCTGGCCGCGCCCAACACCCTGACCATGTGGGAAGCGCAGTTTGGCGATTTCGCCAATGGCGCGCAAATGGTGGTGGACCAGTTCATTTCGGCGGGCGAGCGCAAATGGCTGCGCATGTCGGGCCTGGTGATGCTGCTGCCGCACGGCTATGAGGGCCAGGGGCCGGAGCACTCTTCGGCGCGGCTTGAACGCTATCTGCAATTGTGCGCCCAGGACAACATGCAGGTCGCCAATTGCACCACCCCGGCCAATTATTTCCACATCCTGCGCCGCCAGATTCACCGCAAGTTCCGCAAGCCGCTGATCCTGATGACGCCAAAGTCATTGCTGCGCAACAAGCGCGCGGTGTCGGACCTGGCCGATATGGGCGCGCGCTCATCCTTCCACCGCCTGCTCTGGGACGATGCCCAGATCAAGGCGCGCCGGGGCAAGGTCAGGCTGCGCCCGGACAAGGAGATCGACCGCGTCATCCTGTGCTCGGGCAAGGTCTATTATGATCTGTTCGAGGAGCGCGAAAAGCGCGGCATGGACAATATCTACCTGCTGCGTGTCGAGCAGTTCTACCCGTTTCCGGCCAAGTCGCTGATGACCGAATTGTCGCGTTTCAAGCAGGCCGACATGGTGTGGTGCCAGGAAGAGCCCAAGAACATGGGCGGCTGGTTCTTCATGGAGCCCAATCTGGAATGGGTGCTGAACAGGATCGGCGCCCGTGTCCGCCGCCCCCATTATGTTGGCCGCCCGGCCTCTGCCTCCACCGCCGCCGGCACCATGGCGCAGCATCTGGCCGAACTGCGCGCCTTTCTGGACGAAGCCTTTAGCCTGGAAGAAAAATCATGATCGATATTGTTGTCCCCGCCCTTGGCGAGAGCGTCACCGAAGCCATCGTGTCGGACTGGAAGGTCGCCGAGGGCGACACGGTCAGGAAGGACCAGCTTCTGGTCGAACTGGAAACCGACAAGGTCGCGGTGGACATCAACGCGCCCGCCGATGGCGTCATCACCAAAATCGCCGCCCCGGAAGGCACGGAAGTGCAGATCGGGGCGCTGCTGGCGGTGCTGGGCGAGGGCGCCGGGGCCAGTGCCGCAGCCCCCGCCTCCGCCAAGCCGGCCAGGGCGGAAGCGCCGGACAAGGGCGCGGCCGCTGAATCCGGCGGCAAGGTCATCGACGTGGCGATTCCGCAAATGGGCGAAAGCGTCGGCGAGGGCGTGATTGCCCAATGGCTGGTGGATGTTGGCGCGCCGGTGCAAAAGGATGCGCCGCTGGTCGAGGTGGAAACCGACAAGGTCGCCATCGAGGTGCCCTCGCCGGTGGATGGCGTGCTGGTGGAGCAATTGGTCAAGCAGGGCGATACGGTCGAGGTCGGCTCGGTGATCGCGCGGGTGCGCGAAGG
Organism: Robiginitomaculum sp.; assembly: GCA_026993275.1. GTDB lineage: Bacteria > Pseudomonadota > Alphaproteobacteria > Caulobacterales > Maricaulaceae > Robiginitomaculum_B. Next base: position 2,224 of record JALWUB010000264.1, read on the forward strand.
CGCGGCGCCCGCCGCGTCGTCTGCAGAGTCAAAGCCCGCCGCAGCGGCCCCCGGGGGATCTGCGCCAGAGACAAAAACCATGCCGTCGGCAGCGCGCATCCTGGCCGAGAAAGGCATTGCCGCCGAAACGCTGACCGGCACCGGCAAGGGCGGGCGCATCACCAAGGCCGATGCCCTGGCCGCCGCGCCCGCGCCAGCCGCAACGGCGCCGTCTGCGGTGCCGGTCAGGACCGGCCCGCGCGAGGAGCGCGTGCGCATGTCGCGCCTGCGCCAGACCATCGCCCGGCGCCTGAAGGAAGCCCAGAACACCGCCGCCATGCTGACCACCTTCAATGAGGCGGACATGAGCGCCATCATGGAATCACGGCGCAAATACAAGGATCTGTTTGCCAGGAAGCACGGCATCAAGCTGGGATTCATGTCGTTTTTCGTGAAGGCCTGCGTCACCGCGCTGAAGGACGTGCCCGAGGTCAATGCCCAGATCGACGGCACCGACATCATCTACAAGAACCATTATGACATCGGCATTGCCGTCGGCACCGACCGGGGCCTGGTGGTGCCGGTGGTGCGCGATTGCGACCAGAAATCCATGGGCGAGATCGAGCTGGCCATTGCCGCCTACGCGAAGAAGGCGCGCGAGGGCAAGCTGTCCCTGGAGGACATGCAGGGCGCTACCTTCACCATCACCAATGGCGGGGTCTATGGCTCGCTGATGTCCACGCCGATCCTCAACCTGCCGCAATCGGGCATTTTGGGCATGCATGCCATCAAGGAGCGCCCCATCGCCATGAATGGCGAAGTCGTGATCCGCCCGATGATGTATCTGGCGCTTTCCTATGACCACCGCATTGTCGATGGCAAGGGCGCGGTGACCTTCCTGGTGCGGGTCAAGGAATGCCTCGAGGACCCGGAACGGCTGCTGTTCGACCTGTAGGGTCAGGGGCCTTGTTCCCTGATTTCATTAGGGTCTGAACCCAACTGGATTACGCAATGGCCGTTTGACAGGAAAGTGCAAGATGCCAGCAAACGCGACGAAGGACAGGTTACGTCCTGTTCGAGGAGCGTTTGCGCCGCAGATTGGGCAAGCCAACTGGGTTCAGACCCTAGATGCCGATATGAACTGGTTCCATGTGTTTTGAGTGTCCGCTTAAATAGGTTGCCAACGGCATGAATGCCTTCGTTTTATAAGCGCATACAGGCAAACATGGCTTGCCAGCCCTGCTGAGAGATGTTGCTAATTCCCGCCGGAAGCAAGGCTGGCCTGCAGGGCGCGCAGGCCATCCAGCAAATCGCGCTGGCGGGGTTCGGGCAGGGCGGCGAAATAATCCCTGATCCAGCGCTCGTGATCCCGGGCCATGCGCGCGAACAGGGCTGCGCCCGCTGGGCTCAGCGCCACCATGACGCCGCGCCGGTCCTGCGCCGCCGGTCTGCGTTCAAGCAGGCCTTCGCTCTGCATGCGGTCCAGCAGTCGCGAAATGTTGCCTGACGAGGCGATCAGCGCCCGCGACAGGGCGCCGGCGCGCATGGCCTGGCCCTCGGCGCGGGCCAGCTGCGAGAGCACATCAAAGCGGGCCATGGACTGGCCGTAAGCCTCGCGCAGGCGGGCATTCGCCGCGCCGTGCACCTGCGCCGCGGTTTTGGCCAGATTCAGCCACAGCTTCAGCGCCGTCTTGCTGCTCATGGGCTTCCCGTATCCATATATTGTTTACATGTAATTATCTTATTGCTAAAATAAAAGCAAGACGGACTGGTGCCAGGGCCATGGGCATCGGGGCCGCGGGGGCAGAACCAGGAGGCCACAGATGAAGATCACGGTGATTGGCGGCGGGCCAGGCGGCCTCTATTACGCGCTTCTGACCAAGAAGGCGCGGCCTGATTTTGACATCCAGGTCTATGAACAAAACCGCGCCGATGACACCTTTGGCTTTGGCGTGGTGTTCTCAGACGAAACCCTGGACGAGTTTCTGAGTGCGGATCCGGAATCCTATGACATGGTCCGCAGCCATTTCGCCCACTGGAGCGATATTGTCATCGAGCATGAAGGCAACCGCACAGTGGTCGGCGGCAATGGCTTTGCCGGCTGTTCGCGCCTGACCCTGTTGCAGGTGCTGCAACAGCGCTGCGAAGCGGTTGGCGTGCCGATTCACTATGCCACCGCCATAGCGCCGGACGAACTGGACAGCCGCTTCGCCGATTCCGACATGATTGTCGCTGCCGATGGCATCAACAGCGCCATCCGCACACAATACGCCAGGGAACTGGGCGTGCACATCGAGAACCGGCCCAATCATTTTGTCTGGCTGGGCTCGACCAGGCCGCTGGATGCGTTCACGTTTTTCTTCAAGAAGACCGAACATGGCCATTTTTGCGCCCACACCTATCAGTATGAGCAGGGCCATTCGACCTGGGTGGTGGAAACCACGCCCGAATGCTGGGAAAAAAGCGGCTTTGCGGACATGGATGAGGCGTCCTGTGCGCGCTATCTGGAGGGCGTCTTTGCCAGCGAACTGGACGGCCATCCGCTCATCACCAACCGGTCCCTGTGGCGCAATTTCCCGGTGATTACCTGCGCCCGCTGGGATACTGGCAAGATCGTGCTGCTTGGCGACAGCAAGGCCAGCGCCCACTGGTCCATCGGCTCGGGCACCAAGCTGGCCATGGAATGCGCCATCGGCCTGTCGCGCGCAACGCTGGACAATGAAGGGGACCGCAACGGCATTTTCGCCGCCTATGAGGCGGCCCGGCGCACCCCGGTGGAGATTACCCAGCACAATGCCGCCGTTTCCCTCGCCTGGTTCGAGCACATGCCCATGCACTGGCACAAGCAACGTTATGCCTTTGCCTTTTCGGTGATGAGCCGCGCCAAGTCCGTCACCTGGGACAATCTCAAACTGCGTGACAAGGCTTTCCTGCAGGCGGCCGAGGACGAGTTCTATGCCCGCTGCAAGGCCCGCACCGGCCTGGACTTCAGCGCCCGGCGGCCAACGCCCATGTTCACGCCGCTGCGCCTGCGCGGCCTCACCGTGCCCAACCGGGTGGCGGTGGCGCCGATGGCACAATACAGCGCCGTCGATGGCCTGCCGACGGACTGGCATTTTCGCCATTATACCACCTTGGCCACAGGCGGCGCCGGGCTGGTGTTTGCCGAAATGACCTGTCCCAGTCCCGATGCG
>JALWUB010000265.1 GCA_026993275.1 Robiginitomaculum sp.
CCCAACGAAGCCGGTTAGGGGGAGCAGGACCATGAAATACCCGTCACAAAAAATCGCGCTTTGGTATTTTGCCATTGCCATGGCGCTGTTCGCCGTCCAGATCCTGGCTGGTGCCGTTCTGGGCTATATCTATGTGCAACCGAACTTTCTTTCGGTGGTCGCGCCTTTCAACATCATTCGCATGCTGCACACCAATGCCCTGATTGTCTGGCTGCTGCTGGGCTTTTTTGGCGCAGCCTACTACCTGATTCCTGAAGAGACCGAGCGCGACATTCAGAGCCCGGCACTGGCCTATCTGCAACTTGCCATCCTGGTGCTGGGCACGCTTGGGGCGGTGCTGACCTATGTGTTTCACCTGTTCGAAGGCAATCCCATCCTTGGCCAGCAGGGCCGCGAGTTTCTCGAACAGCCCCTGTGGGTCAAGATTGGCATCGTCGCCGCCGCGCTGATCTTCCTCTACAACATCACCATGACGGTGCTCAAGGGACGCAAGACGGCGGTCGCCAATGTCCTGCTGATCGGCCTGTGGGGCATTGCCCTCTTCTTCCTGTTCGCGCTCTACAACCCCAAGAATCTTTCCATCGACAAGCTCTATTGGTGGTATGTGGTGCACATCTGGGTCGAGGGTGTGTGGGAACTGGTGATGGCCTCCATCCTTGCCTTCCTGATGCTGAAGCTGACCGGGATTGACCGCGAGGTCGTTGACAAGTGGATTTACGCCATTGTCGCCTTGTCCTTGTTCACGGGTCTTCTGGGCACCGGCCACCACTATTACTGGATCGGCACGCCGGGCTATTGGCAATGGATTGGCTCGATCTTCTCGGCGCTGGAAATTGTGCCGTTTTTCGCCATGGTGGTGTTTGCCTTCATGATGGTCTGGAAAGGCGGCCGCGATCATCCCAACAAGGCCGCGATCCTGTGGGCCCTGGGCTCGACCGTGCTGGCATTCTTTGGCGCTGGCGTCTGGGGCTTCATGCACACCCTGGCGCCGATCAACTACTACACCCACGGCACCCAGGTCACGGCGGCGCATGCGCACCTGGCCTTTTTCGGCGCTTATGTAAGCATGAACCTGGCGATGATCACCTATGCCATGCCGTATCTGCGCAAGTCCGAGCCCTATAACCAGATTCTCAACATGGCCAGCTTCTGGCTGATGGCCAGCGCCATGGCCTTCATGACCTTCACCCTGACCTTTGCGGGGATTTTGCAAACCCACCTGCAGCGGGTGATGGGGCAAAGCTACATGGAGGTGCAGGACCAGCTCGCCCTGTTCTACTGGATGCGTCTGGGCGCCGGGCTCGTGTTCATCATCGGTGCGCTGATGTTCCTGTATGCCACATTTGGCCCCAAGCGCGTCAGGGCGTAAACAGAGGGCATGACCACAGCGCCTTCTGTGCCCCAGGCTGCACCGTTCTATTGCGAAACCGGCAATGAATGCACGGTCTTTGCCGCGGCTTATGAGTTGAATCTGCCCTTGCTGCTCAAGGGGCCCACGGGCTGCGGCAAGACCCGTTTTGTCGCCCACATGGCGGCGCGGCTCGGCCTGCCGCTTTATACGGTTTCCTGCCATGACGACCTCACTGCCGCCGACCTGACCGGGCGCTTCTTGCTCAAGGGCGCCGAGACCGTGTGGCAGGACGGGCCGCTGACCCGGGCCGTGCGCGAGGGCGGCATCTGTTATCTGGATGAAGTGGTGGAAGCGCGCAAGGACGTGACCGTGGTGCTGCACCCGCTTACCGACGACCGGCGCATCCTGCCGCTGGAACGCACGGGCGAAACCTTGCAGGCGCCGGACAACTTCATGCTGGTGGTGTCCTACAATCCCGGCTATCAAAGCATTCTCAAGACCCTGAAACCCAGCACCCGCCAGCGTTTTCTGACGCTCGATCTGGATTTTCCGCCCGCTGACACAGAAGCGCAGATCGTGGCCCGGGAAAGCGGCCTGGATGCGGACCGCGCCTTGCTTCTGGTGCGCCTGGCCAATCGCCTGCGTGCCCTGAAAGGCCAGGATATCGATGAGGGGACCTCGACCCGGCTGGTGGTCTATTGCGCGTCGCTGATTGCATCCGGCATGGCCATGGAAACGGCGATTCGCTGTGCCATGATCGAGCCGCTGAGCGATGATGCCGATGTGCGCGCCGGCCTGCTTGACGTGGTGCAGGCGGTCATCGGCTGATGGTGCTCCATCTTTTCGAACCGGAAGAAGCGATTGGCGCACTCTGGCACCGGCTCGCCGGTGCACCGCCGGGACCGCCGCGGTTTCCGCAGGCCGGTGTCGCGCTGGCGCAAGTCCGCAATCGCCTGGCGGTGTTTTTTCGCGGTCTTGGCGGCGATGGCGCCATGGTCATCAAGAGCGCCAATGCCACGCCTGCGCATTACCGCCTGTCAATGCGCGAGCGCCTAGGCCATGCCAGCGCCCGTTTCAATGGCCTGCGCGTTGACGGGCAAAGCGTCTTTTTGCCAGGCATCATCGACGCCTTGCCCGATGCGCCGCTCAATGAAGCGCTTTATTTCTGGCTGACCGCCTTTGCCGTCTGTGCGCCGCCACAGGCAGGCGCCCTGCCGGATGACCCCCTGCAGGCCGATATTGCACGCCTGCGCCAGTATTACCGGACGAGCCGGCGCGTGCTGGAATGCTTTCCCGGCCTTGCGCCGCGCTATGAGGCCCTGCGAACAGCGTTGCGCGCCGTGCGCCCCCTCCGCACCCTGCCGCCGCCGGAGGACGCCATAGAGCGCACCATCAGGGCCATGCTTGGCGCCGCGGTGCACGGTGACAGCCTGCTGGACCTGGTCGAAAACGCTGATGCCGGCATCGCGCATTTGCAGGCCCCAAAGGGCTATCGCCCGTTCATGCCGGTGATCTTGTGGGGCGAACGCAGCCCGGATGCCTTAGAGCAATCTGGCGCAGAAGGGGATCGCCACGAGGCTGCCCAAAGCGGTGCACGCCCGGCTGCGGCCAGCAGCAAGACCTATGCGGCGCGGCGGCGCAAGGCCGATCAGGCAGGCAAAAGGGATGCGCTGCTGTTCAACCGCTTCGAGGCCATGCTGAGCCTGGCCGAAATGCTCAATTTGCGCCGCAGCATAGACGGGGACAGCCTGGACAATGCCCGCAAGGCCGCCGATGATCTGGACGAGTTGAGCCTTGCCGATGTGGCTGAACGCCCGGCGCACACCATCGCCTTCGATCTCGACCTGGCGCCGCAGGATGTGGAACACGAGCGCCTCAGCGGGCGTTTTTCCTATCCGGAGTGGGACTATCGCCGCGGCCGGTATCTGCCGGATCATTGCCTGGTCCTGCACAGCCGCCCGCCAGTGCCATCAGAGGCTGGCGCCTGGCAGCCCGATGCGGCGGCAAAGCGGCGTATCCGCCAGGTCAGGCGGCGCTTTGAAGCCTTGCGCCCGCGCCGCGAGATATTGCGCCGCCAGCTTGACGGGGCGGACCTGGATATGGATGCACTGGTCAGCGCCCGCTGTGATCTGGCCGCCAATGGCCGTGGCAGTGATGCGGTTTACCTGCAGGGGCGCAACACCACGCGCGATCTGGCGGTTGCCGTGCTCTTCGACGCTTCACGATCAACCGAAAGCTGGATTGGCGGCCGCCAGGTCATGGACATTGGCCGCGAGGCCTTGCTGGCGCTCTCCCTGGGACTGGGCGCCAGCGGCGATGAGCATGCGCTGTATGCGTTTTCCTCGCTCAAGCGGCACAGGGTGTTCGTGCAGACCCTCAAGCGTTTCGATGAACAGCCGGGCGCGGCCATGCTGCGCCGCATCGGCGCACTGCGGCCCGGGCATTACACCCGTCTTGGCGCGGCCGTGCGCCATGTGTCACAGCTTTTGCAAAAACGGGCGAAGATGCAAAAACTCCTGCTGGTCATCACCGATGGCAAGCCCAATGACCTGGATCATTACGAAGGCCGCCATGGCATAGAGGACACGCGGCGCGCCATTCAGGACGCCCGTCTGGCCGGGCAAGCGGTATTTGGCATCACCGTGGACAGCAAGGCGCGTGACTATTTCCCATATCTGTTTGGCCGCAACGGCTTTTCCATTCTCTCCCGCCCGGATCGCCTGACCCAGGCCTTGCCGCTGATATTCCAGCACCTTCTGGCATGAGCACGAAAGCGGAAAATGATGATTGGGGGCCGCTGTCTGCGCTGCCCGGCAATCCGATGATCTGGCTGTTGATCCTGAGCGAACTGGTGGTGTTCGGCATTGGCCTGGCCGGGTTCGTCATCGCCCGCGATCTCGACCCGGCCGGTTTTGCCCGCGCCCAGGACAGCCTTGACCGCCTTGCCGGCGCTATCAACACCATGGTGCTCATGACTTCGGGGCTGTGTGCGGCGCTGGCAGTGGAGGCACGCGGCCGCGGCAGGATTGCCGCATCCCGCGGGTGGCTGGCCGGAGCGGGCCTGCTGGGCACCGTGTTCTTGTTCATCAAGGCGCTGGAATATCGCGACAAGATCATTCATGGAACCGCCGGGCTAAACGAGACCTTCATCACGCTTTATTTTCTGCTGACCGGGTTTCATGCGGCCCACGTGGTCTTGGGCATCATCATTCTGGCGGTTGTTGGCTGGAAGAACACACTGGAGAACCTGGAGACCGGCGCGGCCTTCTGGCATATGGTCGACCTCATCTGGGTAATCCTGTTCCCGGTTGTTTACTTGATGAGATAGTCATGAGCACACGGCAAAACAGGATTTCCAGAAAGCAATTGCTTGCCGCCTGGCTGGCAATGATGGTGCTTGGCGCAGGCACGGTGATCGCAGGGCGGGTCAAGGCCGAAGCCTCGCTGGGGCCATTCTGGGCGGCGGCACTGATGGTGATTGCCGGTCTGAAGGCACGGCTGATTTTGGCGTATTTCCTGGGTCTGCGCACGGCTTCCAGGGACTGGAACAGCGCATTCACCACCATGCTGGTCATCATCCTGGCCATGCTTCTGCTGATGTTTTATGCGGGCAACTGGCTGCCTGCCCTGCAGTGAGGACAAGCAGGCCTGGCCGCAGACTGCGTGCGCCGCTCACGGCGATGTGCCTGCGATTGCCTTGAATTTGCCAGTTTTATCCCTTTTCATCGGCTGCAGGAATTCTATCTTAAGAGTATGGGCACAGCATGCCCTGCGGAGAATAGAGGACGTGAGCGACAAAACCCCCAAATTCCCTGGCAAGACCGGCAACACCCCGCAGACCGGCGTTGTTGAAAAGACCCGCACGCGCACCCAGCGGCCCTCGCTTTACCGGGTGCTGCTGCTCAATGACGACTACACGCCGATGGAATTTGTCGTCGAATTGCTGGAGCACATTTTCCACAAATCGCGCGAAGAAGCCGTCGCCATCATGCTGAACGTGCACCAGAACGGCGTCGGTGT
>JALWUB010000266.1 GCA_026993275.1 Robiginitomaculum sp.
GGCTGACCACCAGACTGCCTTCGGGGCCAAAGCTGCCGCCGGTGAGCCAGTCGGCCATGTCGGCCTTGCGGTCAAAATCCGCCACCAGCGCCGGCGTGCCAACATCAATGCCGCTGACATTGAGGCCAAAGCCGGTGCCCAGCAGCCAGTTCCAGGCTGCATGCCAGCCAAAGACCCCCAGAAGCGAGCCCTCGCGCAGTGCATAGAGCGACAGGAACAGGCCCACCAGCACGATGTTGAGCATGGCAATCCAGTTGATGTGGTCCAGGCCTTCATTGCCCAGGTGCAGCGCCGCAAACACCACTGCATTGACGACAACCGCCACCACCAGGCCAAAGCGCGCCGCCATCGCCGACAGCACCCAGCCGCGCATCATGATTTCCTCGGTGGAACTCTGAATGGCAAAGCCCAGGAAGAACAGGGCAATGAGTCCCACCGCGCCGGGCACATGCAGCGCCGGGGCAATGGCCTTGAGCGTATAACCGCCAAGGGCATAGATGGCGAGCACCACGGCGGCGTTGAAGGCGAGGCCCAGAAGCACGCCGCGGACAAAGCGCTTCAGCGCCTCCTGCCTGCGCAAACCCATGCTGGCCAGAGGCCGGTTTTCGACAAGGCGCACCCACAGCAGCATGGCCAGGGAACTGGCGCCGAACATGACAAACAGCAAGTAGAGCAGAGCGGCGCGGTTTGACATGTCGGTCAGGTCAATATGCAGGACCATATAGCCAAAAGCGCCAGCAAGGCCCTGGGCAATGCTCATGACAATGACGGCCGTGATGGGCACCAGCGCCGCATACAGCGGATGCAGGCGCGGGTGCGGGCCGTAATCGCCATAAGGCTGGGCCTTGACGGGCCGTTTCACAGACGGGTCTGCAGTCATGGCATTTTCCTTTCGGTCTTTTCGGCGGAGCACAATGTGCGGCTGGCATGGAGCGAGGCGCCAGCCAGGAAGGCCGCCTGAAACAGATAGACAACGGCACCAGTGCCCAAAATCCACAGCAAGGCCAGCAGGGTCTTGGGCGCAAACAGCATCTGGTGGATCATGGCCTGCAGCTCTGCCGGATCCAGATCGCCTTGCTCGAGCGCCACGGTCAGGCTGGTCAGGGAGGGCGGCATATACAGCAGGAAATTGGCCGGGCTCTGCACCAGGAAAGCCAGCAGGCCAAAGCCTGCGAAAATGACCATGAAAATGAGGAACAGGGTCCAGAAATGGCCACGCGTCAGCCGCCAGCTGGCAAACAGGCGCAGGCGCTTTTGCAGAAAGGTCAGGGCCGGAGCGAGAATCAGCCGCATGCCCAAAAAGACCGCCAGGACCGGCCACAGCAGGACAGACAGGACCATCAAGGACGTGGCGATCCCCAGCAGGGCCGCTGTGTGTGCATGGGCCGCCCAGGCCATGAGCGCAATCATGACCGCCAGCGGCAACGCAGGAAAGACAAGAACGATCAGATAGACCAGCAGGGTGATGAGGAACTGGTGCAGTTCTTCCCGGCCAAAGCGCAAGGCCAGAAACTGGCCCTTGAGGCCTTCGCCATTGTAAAACCGGAACAGCGCCGCATTGAGCAGGGCGGTGATGAATACGCTGGCGATAAGGAGTGCGCCATACGCCGCAAGGACAGAGGCGATCGTGCCCTGGATTTGTGCCAGGGACTCCGGCTTGCTTGCGGTCAGCCTGAAAACGGCTGCGAAAACCCAGACCAGCATGGGGCCCATGACGAGCAGGTAGAGCAGCAGGAGCGGCAGGCCAATCTGCACCAGAAGGGCGCGCCAGTGATCCTTCAGCGGCGCCGCGGCAGCGCCCAGAATGGCGTTGATGTCCAGATCATCCTTGGCGCGGGTTTCAGTCATGAGGCCTGCCTGGCGGCAAGAAGGCCGCGGTAAAATACGGCGTAGAGGCTGCTGTTGATAGCCGCCATTGCCGGCCAGAGCAGGGCCGAGAGCGCAAAATACCAGGAGAGCGGCTTCAGATCCAATGCCATGGCGGCGGGCCCGGAAGCGGAGCCGGATTGCGCCTGTATTGTGGCGTTCAGGACCAGATGAAAATACTGGATCGTGCCGGGTGCCAGAATGAGGTAAAAGGGCAGGCTGGCCCCAACCATGGCCAGCACCATGCGCCAGCCCTGCCCCTTGCTCAGGGCCGCCGCCTCGAACACCACCACACGCTTTTCCGCTATGGCCGCGGCAAAGGCCGGGGCAAACCGCGCCAGCGTATAGAGCAAGAGCGCCACCAGGCCGGATGCTGCCAGCACAAGCGCGGCCTGCCCGGCCATGCCGGATTGGGCAAAGGCACTGGCCGGCTCGGTTTCGACAATGGCCGGATCAACGATGCTGGCCACCACGGCGCTGACCCAAAACGCGCCAAACAGGGCGTAGAGGAACACGATAAAGCCGGTAATGGCGAAAACCGCAAACATGGTGAGGAACAGGCGCCCTTCATCGGCGCCAAGGCGCAGGTCCAGAACACCGCTGGCGGGCAGGCCAAGGGCGCGGCGCAGATAGGCGGCATAGAGCATGACCTTCAGCGGTATCAAAGCGAGGCCCAGAAGGGCGCCAAATGCCGCCAGCATGGACGCATCCGGCGCATAGACCGAGAAGGCAAAGCTCAGCAGGGCGGTGATGATATAAATGGCACCGGTCACATACACATAAGCCAGATTGCGGCGCAGAAACACGAATGCCGTGATGATACAGCGCAATACCGGCACCGAGGTCGAAGAGTCAGCCATACCCGCATCCCTTTATCGTTATTCGATAGCGCACAGGTTTGCCGCTTTTGTCAACCGTTTTGAGACCCGCTTTTGTGTCAGGCTATGCCGGCATTCGCCGCTTCACCGCAATCTGCGTTTCGCGAGCGGCGCAAGCACGAATTTAAATGTTGTCACCAAATTGGTCCGGCATTTTTCTGATACATCCGGCGCAGGCTTGGCACGCCATCCATGCACACTTTTGGCAGCCACCGGCCCAAACACCGCCGATGGCACTTCAGCGGCGACCCTGACGTCAATCGGTATTCCCTTCTCGTCAATAGAATACATAATGATTGCGGCGCCGACATAGCCTTTTTCAGCGAAAAGGTTGGGAAATTTCGGTGCATTTCTTTTTATCCAGACCGGTAAGGGGCAATGCTCAGGCAAGCCCGTCAGCTTTATGTAACTGCTCCGCCAACGATATGGCGCCACGGTCTTTTTTGGCTGCTTGCCGTGTTCAAGGCGATCCGGCTTGTTTGAATCCAAGACGGCGTTGATTGCTATCTGCCACGCCTGTGCCTTCAAGGCCACCGGATGGATGTTGTCATAAGGCTGCGGGCCCATGATTTTCAGCGCATCATTCAATTCACTGTTTGCCCATTCCGTGTCCTCAAATCGTGTTTCCATCAGTCGTGATGCAGCACTGAATATTTTCAGGGAAGCCAGGACCGGCTTTTGATCCATATCAAGGGCTGCGTAATCGTCTTGCGCGGCCTTGGCCTGCTCGCCCACGTCGTGCCAGTCAACATAGCCAATGGAATCCTTCAGCAACTCCAGACGGGAACGAAAAACAGGATAACTGACCTCAAGACCAGCCTTTTCATATTGCGCCAAAGCCTCTTCCAGCGCCTTCCTCTTGGCTCTTTTCTGGTGCGCTGCAAAATCGCTGAGGGCCGCCAGCAAGTGTGCGCTGGCTGGGGCCAGCCCATTATGCGGATGCTCTTGCACCAAAGCCCAGGCCCGCGCTGCCGGTGTCACCGCATCGCTTTTTGGCAGATAGCGCAGGCGCAATTCAGCAAGGTTATAGGCAAGAATGGCGCTGTATTTTTCATTGCCAGCCTGTTCTGCCGCTTGCCACGCCTTTTCACCTTCACGCTCCGCAGTGACGATATCCCCCTTGTTGAGGGCCTCTGAATAGGCTTTGAAGGCCTCGACCATGGGCGAGGCCGTTAACGCTTTAGAGCCATAAAGCCCAAATATGCAGACAATTAATATGAAGGCGCGCATCAGACCCCCCGTTTCAACCACACAGTGCAAGGATAGGGCAGTGCTGGCGCTTGACGCAAGAGCAATCTGGCCCAATACCGGCGCCCATGAGCAAACCGTGCGTGCATATCATTGGCGGCGGCCTGGCGGGGTCGGAAGCGGCCTGGCAGTGCGCCCGCTTGGGCGTGCCGGTGATCCTGCATGAAATGCGCCCGCTTCGCGGCACCGAGGCCCATGTGACCGGCGATCTGGCCGAACTGGTGTGTTCCAATTCGTTTCGCTCTGATGATTGCCGCAATAATGCTGTTGGCCTGCTGCACGAGGAAATGCGCCGCTGCGGCTCGCTGATCATGGCCTGCGCCGATGCCCACAAGGTTCCGGCGGGCGGGGCGCTGGCGGTGGACCGCGCCGGCTTTTCCAGAGCCGTCTCGGCGGCGCTGGAGGGGCTGGATCTGGTGCAGATCGAGCGCGGAGAGGTCGCAGGACTGCCGCCGGCGGCGTGGGACAATGTCATCATCGCCACCGGACCGCTGACCTCGCCGGCGCTGAGCGCCGCCATACTGGCGCTGAGCGGCGAGGAGGCACTGGCCTTTTTCGATGCCATTGCCCCGATCGTGCACCGCGACAGCATCAACATGGACGTGGCCTGGATGCAGTCGCGCTATGACAAGGGCGAAGGCGCCGACTATATCAACTGCCCCATGGACAAGGCGCAATATGACGCCTTCATCGATGCCCTGCTGGCCGGCGAAAAGACGGAGTTCAGGGAGTGGGAAAAGAACACCCCCTATTTCGATGGCTGTCTGCCCATAGAGGTGATGGCGATGCGCGGCCGTGAAACCCTGCGCCATGGGCCGATGAAGCCGGTGGGGCTGACCAATGCCCACAACCCAAGCGTCAAGTCCTATGCCGTCGTGCAATTGCGCCAGGACAACGCCCTGGGCACGCTCTACAACATGGTCGGCTTTCAGACCAAGCTCAAATACGGCGCGCAACAGGCCATTTTTCGCACCATTCCGGGTCTGGAACAGGCCGAATTTGCGCGCCTTGGCGGCATTCACCGCAACACCTTCCTCAATTCGCCCAGGCTTCTGGATGAGAGCTTGCGCCTGAAAGCACAGCCGCGCCTGCGCTTTGCCGGGCAGATCACGGGTGTTGAAGGCTATGTGGAAAGCGCGGCCTGCGGCCTGCTGGCAGGGCGCTTTGCCGCGGCGCAAAGCCGGGGCCTGCCGATGACACCGCCACCGGCGACAACGGCGCTGGGGGCGCTGCTGGCCCATATTACCGGAGGCCATATAACAGAAAAAAACAGTTTCCAGCCGATGAATATAAATTTTGGTTTATTGCCGCCAATCGCAACGCCGCAAAGAGATAAGGACGGAAAACGGCTGCGCGGCAAAGAGAAAACCCGGGCGC